>JBAVYF010000576.1:0-1758 GCA_049698655.1 Occallatibacter sp.
GGCCTGCGCCGCGGATTGCGTGCCCTGGGCGACGGTCTGCAGGGTTAGCACCGAGTGGGCCAGGGAGCTGTTTGCGTTGTCGAGGGATGCGATGGAGCCAGCCGCCTGGTTGGCGGCGTCGGTGGCCTGCTTCTTGATATTTGGATCGGTGCTTTGGCTGGCAATATCATCGAGGGCGGACTTGACTTCATCCAGCGCATCGGTGGCCGATGAGTTTTCCTGGGCGGCGGCGGTGCTCTGGGTGGTGGCCTGCTGCGCCTGCTGCTGCCATGTGAAGATGCCGCCATTCAGTTGGGAGATTCCAGCTTTGGTCAGCGTCGAGTTCAGTTGAGTCGGGAAGCAGAGCAGGAACACGAACAGAATCACGAGAAACACATCCCGCAGGACGGTAAACAAACTCTGGGTTGTGGCAAGAATCGCATTGATACCGCTTTGTTTGTCTGGCATGAGGAACCTCGTCGGCATGATTCGGGAAGAGCCGATGGGGTCACTATACAAAAAGAGGAATTGATCTGTCATCTCAATTCCGGCTCTCGTTGAGGCATGGCTGCAATATTGCGGTCCGCGCCAGATCCGAGCGAATTCGCGCCGAATTTCTTCTCGAATGCTTGGGAAGCTACAGGACAATCGTGCTGGTTCGATCCTTTGGGGCCGGGCCGTCCGGATTTATAACTGGTCGAAGATTTCCCGGAACTCCCAAACTCCGGATTTGTTTGCGAGCCACTCGGCGGCGCGGACGGCGCCCAGTGCGAATCCCCGCCGGCTGCGGGCGTCGTGGCGAATCTCAAGCGTATCAACCTCGCTGGATGCGGTGACAACGTGCTCGCCCTTGGCGTCGCCGATGCGATGCGAGGTGATGGGGATTTCGATGCCCGGACTCGCCGCCTGGATGATCTCGCGCAGCGTGATGGCGGTGCCGGAGGGGGCGTCGAGCTTGGAGACATGGTGGGTTTCGGCGATGGAGAAGCTGTAGCCTTCCAGTTTTGCGAGATCGGCGGTGAGGCGGAATAGTTTTTGCACGCCCATGGAGAAGTTGGTGCCGTAGAGCAGCGCCCCGCGCTCTCGCGCCAGCGACTTCATCTCCTCCAGGTGCGCGTACCAGCCGGTGGTGCCGACAACGATGCGTCCGCCGAGAGCCAGCACGGCGCGCATATTTTCCACGGCGGCCTCGGGAGCGGTGAAGTCGATGACCGCATCGACGCCTTCGAGATTGGTAGCAGTAAGGGCGGAGGCGTGCTTGTTTTCGTTGATGTCGAACGCGCGCACGGCGTGGCCGCGCTCACGGGCCACATCGGCGACCAGGCTGCCGGTTTTTCCCTTGCCTAGAATCAGAAATTGCATGAGGCCCTCTTCCACGATGATTTAACTTCGCAGTGTTCCCAGTGAAAAAATCGACGCCCGAGCATCACTCCTCGGCGTTATTCTGAAATGAACCATGCCTATCGACGATATTTTGGATACAACGCCTGCAATGATTGTCGCGCCTCCGCCTCACCGCCGTAAACGCCGCTGGCCGCGGATTCTGCTCTGGTCTTCCGGCGGCCTGCTGGCGCTCATTCTAGTGGCCGCTATTGCAGGCGTGCTGTGGCTGCGCTCGGCGGCCAGGGCCGCGCTGCCAGTGTTGGACGGCGACCTGCATCTGGCCGGACCGGGCTTGAAAGGCTTGGCGGCGCCTGTGACGGTGCGCCGCGACGCCCATGGCGTGCCTCACATCGAGGCAGCCACCGAGGACGATCTCTTCCTGGCTCAGGGCTATGT
>JBAVYF010000577.1:0-9118 GCA_049698655.1 Occallatibacter sp.
ATCCTCCACCTTGGCCGCCTGGCTCAATTGCAGCGCGCGGATGTAAGCCGCCACCGCCCAGCGATCCTCCGGAGTCAGTTGCGCCGAGTAGTCCGGCATGGCTCCGTAGCCGTGCGTCATCACGTAAAAGTAGTGCGAGATGGGCTGTGAGAGCCGCACCTGGTCGTGATAATTGGCGGCCGGCTTGTAGCCGCGCTGCACAATCTCGCCCAGCCCGTTGCCCACCCGCGAGTGGCACGGCGCGCAGTAAATGTTGAACCGCTCCTGCCCGCGCCTGAGTACGTCGAGCGTCACCGGGAAGGGCATCAGATTTTTTTCTTCGCGGCGGCCATTCGCCCCCACAACAACGCCGGTATAGAAGTAGCTGTCCTCGCGCAACTGGCCACGGGCCACGGTGTTCACCACCTGCGATCGCGCGCCGCGATGATCGGCAAAGAACTCCGAACCGCGCTGCGGAATGATCTTCGGCTGGTCCTGCATATCCTGGCGGCATCCGGCGGCAAACAGCAGCGCCATCATGCCAGCACCAGCGGCCATGCGGCCAATCGTAACTACTCTCCGTGCCCCATCCTTGCGATTTATTTCTATCGCAAGGGTGGGAAACCACAAACACGAATTGAGGCGGCTAACTTGCATCAGTACTCCACCTCCACCACCGAAACCGGCTCAAAGTTCTCTAAATACTTCTTCGCTTCCGCCAGATCGAATTTGGGATCAAGCGCTTCCAGGCACAGAAAGAACTTGTCTGTCGTTGCGCCATCGCGGAAGTTAGGCGCATTGAATAGCGGATGATAGAGCGCCGGCAATCCATTCAGCGCTAACATGCCGAAGGCGGCTGACAATCCAGCCCACAATATCGTCCACTCGTAGGCGGGCACAATGAAGGCCGGCCATGAGTAAGTCGGCCGTCCGCCAATATTCAGCGGATAGGCCAGCACTGAAATCCAGACCTCCAGCGCGAACATGGCCGCCAGGCCCATCAGGCCGCCGATCAGAGTGATGAGCGGCACCTTGTTGCGGTGAAAGCCGATGGCCTCAGCCGCTTCTTCCACCGGGTAAGGCGTGTAACAGTCCAGCCGCCGCCAGCCGTCTTTGCGCGCCTGTTGCGCGGCGCGGATCAGGTCGCCCGGCGTATCGAATTCGGCCAGCAGGCCATAGGTTCCTTCGCGTGGGGGCATCAGTCACCAGCCTCCGCTGCCTTCTTTGGCGTAATCTTGGCCCCGGGCAGCATCATGCGGATTTCAGACATCGGAATCATGGGCAGGAAGCGCACAAACAAAAGGAACAGCGCTGTGAACAATCCCAGCGTGCCCACATACGTCATGTAGTCCCACTTGGTCGCGCGGTAAGTTCCCCACGACGAGGGAAGAAAGTCGCGGTAGAGGCTCGTCACGACAATGACGAAGCGCTCAAACCACATTCCGGTGTTGACTACAATCGAAATAAAAAACATGAACGGAATCGAGGTGCGCAGCTTGCGCGACCAGAGCGTCGTCAGCGGAATCGCCAGGTTGCAGGTGACCAGAACCCAATAGGCCCAGCCCATCGGCCCGAACATCCGATTCCACATCATGAAGGCTTCCCAGTGCGAGGCCGAGTACCAGGACATGAAAACTTCCATAGCGTAGCCGTAAGCCACGATGAAGCCGGTGGCCAGCATGACTTTTCCCATATTGTCGATATGGCGCTCAGTGACCAGGCCTTCGAGGTGGTAGAACTTGCGCAGAGGAATGGCCAGCGTCAGCACCATGGCGAAGCCGGAATAAATCGCGCCCGCCACAAAGTAGGGTGGAAAGATCGTCGTGTGCCAACCCGGCAGCACGGCAACGGCGAAGTCGAAGCTAATAACTGTATGCACCGAGAGCACCAGCGGCGTGGCCAGTCCGGCCAGTAGCAGCGAAGCCGTTTCGTAGCGCGCCCAGTGGCGCACCGAACCGCGCCAGCCCAGCGAGCAGAGGCCATACGCATACTTGGCCAGCTTCGATTCGGCGCGGTCGCGCATGGTGCCAAAGTCGGGAACCATGCCGATGTACCAAAAGACCACCGAGATCGTCGCGTACGTGGAGACCGCGAAAACGTCCCACATCAGCGGCGAGCGGAACTGCGGCCACACATTCATGGTGAGGGGCACCGGCAGCATCCAGTAAGCCAGCCACGGACGGCCCACGTGAATCAGCGGAAACATGCCGGCGCAGACCACGGCAAAGATGGTCATGGCCTCCGCGAAGCGGTTGATGGAGTTGCGCCAGCTCTGCTTGAACAGCAGCAAAATGGCCGAGATCAGCGTACCGGCGTGGCCGATGCCGATCCACCAGACGAAGTTGATAATCGCAAAGCCCCACGCCACCGGCTGCGTGATGCCCCAGATGCCGACGCCAGCGAGGAAGAGCCAGGTCAGCGCCACCATCAGCATCGTGGCCAACGCGCCGCCCACGCCGAAGATCGCAAGCCATCCCAGCGGCGTCGTCGTCGTCAGCACAATGCGCGTGATCTTCTCGGTGACCGAGCGGAAGGTCTGTCCCGGCGCAATAACGCTGTACTCCCCGGTCGCCGGGTCGATCCGCTTTTCGAGTTGGGGGTCGTGCTTCACTATGCTGGCCTCAACCCTTCGCCGGCGAGTGTTCCACCGGCGCATCTTGAAGTTCGGAGTTAGGATTCAACACCGCGGCCACATACTTGGTCCGCGGACGGGTATTCAGATCGGCGAGCACCTGGTAACTGCGCTCATCAGCCTGCAGCTTCGCCACCTTGCTCTGCTTGTCGTTGATGTTGCCGAAGCTGATTGCCGACGCCGGGCAGGCCTGCTGGCAGGCGGTCACAATCTCGCCGTCGCGGATGGCCCGGTTCTCCTTGTCGGCCTCGATCTTGGCCGCCGAGATGCGCTGCACGCAGTAGCTGCACTTCTCCATTACGCCGCGCGAACGCACCGTGACGTCGGGGTTGCGCATCAGCTTCAGGCTTTCGGTTTCGAAGTCCGAGTAGAGCAGGAAGTTGAAGCGGCGCACTTTGTAGGGGCAGTTGTTCGAGCAGTAGCGCGTGCCCACGCAGCGGTTGTAAACCATCGCGTTCAAGCCCTCTGGCGTGTGCACCGTCGCGCCCACCGGGCAAACCTGCTCGCAAGGCGCGTTCTCGCAGTGCTGGCAGGCCATCGGCTGGAAGTGGGCGCGCGGCGAAGCCAGGTCGCCCTCAAAGTAAGTGTCAATGCGCAGCCACTGCATATTGCGCCCTATGCGCACCTGCTGCTTGCCCACCACGGCGATGTTGTTCTCCGCATAACAGCTCACAATGCAGGCGTTACAGCCCACGCAACTGTTCATGTCGATCGACATGCCCCACGCGTTGTCCTTGTACTCCCAGTTGGGAAACAACGAGTTGCTCTTGTCGGTCGTGGGGTGCGTCTCGCCCTCGTTGGCGAAACCGGGATTGGCCTTGAACTCATCCAGCGTCGCGTAGCGAATAATGCCGCGCTCGTTGATCGCCTCATCGGCTTCGAGCGAATTATTGTTGTGGCCCTCCGGCTGACCAAAAGCCTTGCCGCGGTGGTCCTGGAAGTGGCTCTTGGTGACAGCCAGGCCCCACTTGCCTTCAATTTTTCTCATGGTCCCCACGGCATAAAACGGGGAAGCCGCAGTTCGAATCAGATAAGCATTGAATCCCGCGCCCGAGCCCACGCGCCCCGCAAACTCGCGCCCATAGCCTAAGTGGACAGTTACTGAGTTATCAGGATGGCCGGGAACCACAATCACCGGCGCATTCACTTTGCGCTCGTTCACCGATAACTCGACAATGTCGTCTTCTTCCAGGCCGTACTTGGTCAGCGTGGCTCCAGAGACCAGCTCGGCATTGTCCCAGCTAAGACTGGTCACCGGCTTGGGCAGCTCCTGCAACCACCCCACATTCGACCATCGCCCGTCATAGATATTCGGATCGGGCCGGAAGATGATCTCCAGCGAATCCTTTGGCGATGGAGCAGGTATTCCTAAGCGCGGCAGATTCAATTTGGTTGTACTGCCTTGCGATTCAAAGGCTGTATGATCAATCCAGCCTTGGTGAAGCGCTTTGCGCCAGCCCGTTTCAAAGTCACCCTTCATGACTGGCTTCCACGTTTCGCGCACTGCATCATACGGGCTAACCATCGGCTCGTCGAGCAATGTCTGCAAGATATGGTGCGCAGTCTTGCCGCCATAAAGCGGATCGATCATCGGCTGGATGATTGAAACCGTTCCGTCATAAGCCCGCGCATCCGACCATGACTCCAGAAAGTGCGCCGCGGGAATGTGCCACTGCGCGTTCTGCCCGGTCTCGTCCATGTGCGAGCCGAGATGCGCAGTCATCTTCGCCTTCTCAAATGCCGCGGCAAACTCCAGATCGGCGGGCGCAGTATAGATGGGATTGGCGTTGAGAATCACCAGCCAATCGACTTTGCCCGCATTCAAATCCGCCACCAATCCCTTCATATCAGCGATCTGATCAGACGAGAATGGTTCCAATGGGTCTGAAGGAAGGGTAACTTTTGGAGGAAGCGGTGGAAGAAAAGCGGTCCGGCCGAAATTACCCATTGCGCTATTGATCGCGAAGGCCAGCGCATTCACCGTAGGATCCTGGTAAAGTCCCGGAATCACCACACACCTACCCGCGTGAGCCTTCAAATCCCTGGCCACAGCGACCAGAAACTTCTTCTGCTCGTCGGACCATGCGTAAGCCGGAGGCTCAACGCCCGCCACGCCCAGGGCCTTTGCCAACTCCGCGGCAAACGCCGGAATCTCGCTCGCTCGCAGTCCCAACCTATGCTCTGCTTTCAATCCTGTCGTCGTCGGCGTGCTCTCAATCGCATACAGCCGGTTCAATTTCGTTAGATCCTTGCGCCGCTCCGCATATTGGCGAACTAATTTATGGAAGCCGGGAAATACAGCGCCTGACAAAAAGTCCGCGTCGAGCGAAACAATCACATCAGCATTGGCCAAATCATATTGAACATTCAGCCCGTCAGCGAATGCCGTCCCCGCAATCGCCGGGTCATACTGCACCAGCGTCGCCTTCGGATACGCCTTCTTTACTTCGCCCCACTGCCGCGCCAGCGTTGGCGAAGTAATTGTCTCGCTGAGAAAATAAATCCCCGTCCCATCCTTCGTCCCGGCCACCTTCAGCCGCAACTCCTGCGCAAACTCCGCCCACTCGCGGTTCTCTCCGCGAAAGGTCACGTGCTGCGAGCGGTCGGGATCATACAAATCCAGCAGCGTCGCCTGCGTGAACGGGTCCGACGAGCCCTGGTTATAAGGATGCTCAGGGTTGCCGTCGATCTTGATGGGCCGGTACTGATCGCTCTTGACCAGCAGCGGCACCGCGCCGGTCACAAACGGATGCGCCGTGGCAAAATAATTCGGTTTGCCGAGAATCAAATCTTCCGGCTGCTTGATATAGGGATAAATCGGCTCATCGGGCTGCTTGGTGCAACCGGCCAGTCCGGCCAGCGCCACCGATGCGCCCATGAATTTGAGGAAACCGCGTCTCGAAACGTCATCGCCCCACGCGTGCGGCGAGCCCGGAAACTCCCGCTCCACAGCCGCCTGAAATTCGGGCGTATTCGCCAGCTCGTCCACCGAGCGCCAGTACTTTTTGCCGCGCACAGCCTTGAGCTTCTCGCGCACACCCTCCAGCGTCATCGCCGCCGGCGGAATCGTCACCAGATCGTTCTTTCTCTCGTTCATCGGTGGCAGACCTCGCAACTGGTCAGATCCTTGGGGGTGCGAATCTTGTAGTGGACAACGAGGAAGTTACCTAACTCGTTCTGGCTGGTGAATTTCTTGTACTCCGGAGCGCCGATAGCATCTGAGCTGATAGACCCAGCCGCGCCCTGAGCGCCCAGCGACGGCATCTGCAATGAAGCCACTTCGACGCCGGCCCGCATTGGGTCTTTCGTCGCGCAGTTGATGCTTTGCGCCGTGGGCATGCCGCTCTTCTCATCGCCCACCGCGCACCACACCGGCCGGTCGCTCGACGGCTTCTCCCAGGCCATGTTGTAAATCTCGCTGGTGGGGCGCAGGTTCTTCGCCGGGCTGCGATGGCAGTCCAGGCACCACTCCATCTGTAAGGTATTTTGCGCGTACATCAGCGGCATCTGGTCCACGCGGCCGTGGCAACTGGCGCAGCCGATGCCCTTGTTTACATGAATCTCGTGGCTGAAGTAGACGTAATCAGGAAGGTCGTGCACCTTGATCCAGGGCAAAGATTGTCCGGTGGCCCAGCTCTGGCGCACCGGCTCCAGCAGTTGAGCGTTGGTCCAGATCTGCGCGTGGCAGTTGATGCAAGTCTTGGTCGGGGGGATTCCGGCGTAGCTCGACTTCTCCACCGTGACATGACAGTACTGGCACTGGAGGCCCAGCCCCTGGACATGGTGCTTGTGGCTGAAGGGCACCGGCTGGTCCGGACGCTGGCCCTGTCGCGTCACCCAGGGCGAGCGCTGCAACTGGTCCAGCGTGACCCCCAGAGCGATCACGATCAGCCCCGTCAAAACCAGGCTTGCACGAGCCAGGCCATTGGAGCTGCGGTCAAATATCTGCGCCATGCGTTCTTACCTGCCTGGTTTCTTTTCTTGGATGTGTGCGCTGTGCCGGCGGTCACATTTGTTGTGTGTAAAAGCCGTTCCTGGGCAAAATCACCCGAAAGGCGGAGAACCCTCAAAAAATGGATAGAGCCGCCGCGGACCGCCTCCGAAGAGCAACGGACTGAAGCAATCTGCGATTAAGATCGCGTCGTCCCACCTTGTAATTGACTGAAAATAAACCAACTTGTGACAATTACAGTGCGAGGTAACCGAACCGCTCTGGCCGCTTGCATGCCAGAGTTGACCCTCTCACAAACAAAATAGCACGCCTATTCTGGACTGCGCCAGTCCAAAATTAAAAAATTTCATTCCTCCCGGAAATCCGGACCACCCAGCCGGGCAAACCAGGTCCGGCAAGCGCTCCTTCTTGCCCGGTTATATAGTGAGATGAGATTTCTCTATGCTCCGAACCTTGCGATTCCTGACTGCCGGCCTTCTGCTCGCCTGGGCGATTGCGCCCGCGCCGGCGCAGGCATTTGTCAGTGCTGGCCGCCACCACCAGCCGGAACCGCCGCAGGAGACAGGCTTTCTCAATCGCACAGTCGAGCTCAACGGCGTTGCCTACCGCTTCCAGGTCTACCTGCCTCAACAATGGCGGCGAGACGACCGCAAACAGTGGCCGGTGATCCTGTTTCTGCATGGACGCGGCGAGCGCGGCTCGGAGGGGATGTGGCAGACGCAGATCGGGTTGCCCCAGGCGGTGCGCGACCACCCGGAGCGCTGGCCCTTCGTCATCGTGATGCCGCAGTGTCCCCTGCCCGCTTACTGGACCGACCCGGGGATGCTGTCGATGGCCATGGCCGCCCTGGACCGGGAGACGGCCGAGTTCCACCTTGACCCGGAGCGCACCTACCTGACCGGGCTCTCGTTGGGCGGCTACGGCGCCTGGGAGCTGGCGCGACTCTATCCCAGGCGTTGGGCAGCGGTGGCCATCATGTCCGGCGGCATCTTCTGGAGCTACGCGCCGGAGCGCTGGCAACAAGCATCGACGCTGCCAGCCGAGTACGCCCGCGCGCTGGGCCACACTCCCGTCTGGCTCTTCCAGGGCAGCGAGGACAATATAGTGGTCCCGCGGCAAAGCGAGCTTATGTTCGAGGCTGTGAAGGCCGCCGGCGGCCATGTCCGTTTGTGGGTCTACCAGGGACTCAAGCATGACAGTTGGACCCGCGGCTACGGCGAGCCGGAGCTGCCGCGCTGGCTGCTGTCGCACCACATCGAAGTCAGGGCGGGCGAAGAGTTGCCGGCGCTGGCCGAGCGGCTGCTGATTCCGCTGCACCCGTCGCCCATCAAGCTGGCGCCGGCCACGCTCGATGCTCTGGCTGGCGAGTATCGCGACGCGAGAGGCCATCTCGGGGCAACTTTCTTCCGCCAGGGCGACCGACTCTACGAAAAGAACAAGTATGGTGAAATTGAAGACCTGGCTGCTGAATCGCAAACCGTCTTCTTTTATCCCAACGGCTCGAGCCTGACCCGGCTCACCTTTGAGCGCGACGCCGAGGGCCGCGTGACCGCAGCCGTCTTCCACGACGACCGGCACGAGGAACATTGGGAGAAGCGAGCTACCGCTTCCAACCGCTAGAAAATCGCCGCCTCAGTCGGGAGATGCGGATCAGGCATTGGAGCTGAGTGCCGCCTCGGCCCATTCGACGGCCAGCGAATGGCAGCGCATGACCTGCTCATGTCTCAGGCCGCTGGAGCGCATGATGGCCTCGCACGCCGCCCAGTCCCCGTGCTCGTGGCAGACAATCCAATGCAGCAAAACCCCCTCCGGGGTGTCCCGGCCCAGCAATGCATCGCGGGCCGCCTCGCGCAGAGGCATCAACCGTACCAAATCCTCCATGAGAATGCGCAGCATGGCCGGGAAGAGGCTCACCATGCCGATCAGGTATTGCTCGCTTGGAGCCAGTCCACAGAGGCTGGCCGCCAATTCGCAGAAACGCCCTCGCTCAAAGGCCATGCGAAGAATCTCCGCCGGCTGGTCGGTGCTGAAGTCGCAGGCAATGGCCAGCATGGCGATGCGCCGGAAGGCCGCTTCTCCCACCAGCATCAGCGCCGTCTGGATCGAGGTCACCTCCTGGCGCATGGCGCAGACCGGCGAGTTCACCAGCCGCAGCAGCCGATAGGTGAGGCTGGCGTCGCACATCACCAACTGGCTCAGGCGTTGCAGGTCGACGGGTTCTTTTTGCAGATCCTCCAGGATTTCCAGATGCACCAGCCGGTTGCCGGGAATCCGGTGGCTCTCCAGCGGCTCAGGACGGCAGAAATAGTACCCCTGAAACAGGTCGAATCCCTCTTTGCACGCCTGCTCATATTGTTCCCGCGTCTCCACATTTTGCGATACCAGGCTCGCCACGGAGCCGGCCACCCATCGCAGCAGTTTCTTGCGCTCTAATGCGTCAACTTTGTGGACATCCACCTTGATATAGTCGGCCAGCTCCGCCAGCGGCCTTGACTCCGGATTTCCGGTGAAGTCGGTCAACGCCAGCCGGAAGCCCGAAGTCTTTAGTTTTTGGC
>JBAVYF010000578.1:0-10411 GCA_049698655.1 Occallatibacter sp.
GCCATGGGATCGATCCAGTTGGCCGTGGACGCCATGCGGCTGGGCGCTTACGACTTTTTGCAGAAGCCGGTGGACGCCACACGACTCAAGACCATTCTGGCGAACGCCACGCGGCAGCGCGATACCGCAATCGAACTGGAAGTTGCTCGGCGGCGGTTGCGCGAAACCGGAGTGCTGGGCGCGATGGTGGGCAGCTCCCGGCCGATGCGCGAAATCTTCGGCCTGATCGAGCAGATCGCCCCCTCCAACGTCTCGGTGCTCATCACCGGCGAAAGCGGCACGGGCAAGGAGCTGGTGGCGCGCACGCTCCATGAGCTGAGCCCGCGCAAATCGCGTCCCTTTGTCGCGGTCAACTGCGCGGCTATTCCCGAAACGTTGATCGAGAGCGAGATCTTCGGCCATGAGAAGGGCGCCTTCACCGGCGCGGCGGAGCGGAGGGCGGGCTGTTTTGAACTGGCCCAGGGGGGCACGCTGCTGCTGGACGAGATCGGCGAAATGCCCTCAGGAACCCAGGCTAAACTGCTGCGAGTCCTGGAAGAGCGCAAGCTCCGCCGGCTGGGCGCGCGCACTGAGCAGGAGGTGGACGTGCGTGTGCTGGCCGCCACCAACCGCGACCCTGCCCAGGCCGTCGCCCAGGGCCATCTGCGGGCCGATCTCTACTACCGGCTCAACGTCTTCAACATCGCCATGCCGCCGCTGCGCGAGTACCTTGAGGATCTGCCGGCAATGGTCGAGGCAATGCTGGAGCAGATGAACCAGAAACACGGGCGGCGCGTCTCCGGAGTAACCGCGTCGATGCTGGACCGCTTGATGGCCTACGACTGGCCGGGGAACGGGCGCGAGCTGCGCAACACCATCGAGCGAGCAGTGATTCTTTGCGCCGACGGAGCGCCTCTCGATGCTGGTCACCTGCCCGCGGGCTTCGGCAAGGCGCAGACACAAACCGCACAGGCCTTCGACGCGAGCGTGGTTCCGGTGCGCGTAGGCTCAACCGTGGATGATATGGAGCGGTTGCTGATTTTGCGTACCCTCGAAGCCACCGGACAAAACAAGACCCGCTCCGCCGAGATTCTGGGCGTAAGCCTGAAGACCCTGCACAATAAGCTCAAGGCATACAGTCTCGCCCGCGAAGACACGGCTGGTTGACCCGGCATTCCTCAGTCCGTCGATGGCCCACGGCACGCGCTCACACCACCCTTCTGTGCGAGCCTCCTTGCCCAGACTAAAACATTAACCTCAAAGATACCTGCAGCGAACGTGGGCCACCCTCCTGGAAGAGCGGGTTCAATCCTCCCAGCCCTTGGTTCAGCATCTTCTCCGATTGCAGATAGAACGACCCGTACTCGATGTAGCCCGCTGGATTCGTGAAGTTCGGATGATTGAATACGTTGAACGCATCCGCGCGGAAATTTAGATTGGCTTTTTTTGTGACAGGAAACTTGCGGCTGACGGCAAAGTCCAGTTGCGTCATCCCAAAGCCAGGAATGTCGTTACGTCCCTCGGTTCCCTGCCGAACCGTTGACGGAATCGAAAAGGCGTTGATATTCATCACCTTGCCTCCGGGCGCGCCTGATTGCGATACCCAGAAGGACTGCCCGGCCACTAAGTCAGGCCGGGAAGTGGCCACCCCCTCCGGGTCCGGCGACGTGGAATAGACGATCGCATTAAAGGGAAATCCTGTCCGCGCCACCAGCACCGCTGCCAGCGACCAATCCTTCGTGAAAAGCGACAGCGGGTCTGGAATCTTTCCAGAAGGAATTGCATAGGTAAGAGCCCCAGAAAGGCTTTGGCGAACATCGAAGCCGGAAGAGCCATAGTCTTTGGCGGCAGAGATTACCGTATCTGCGAGCCCCGCCACAACATCGTTGGAGGAGTTATCCAGCGAGTGGGACCAGGTGTAACTAAGGAGGCCCTGAAGTCCCTTTGAAACCGGCCTGCGATATTGCAACTGGAGAGCATTGTAGTTGGAGCGCGCATCGTTTTGCGTCAGCAGAAACTCGCCCTGAAAGTTGGCGTTCGGCTGATAGAACGCTTCCTCTCGCAGTAAATCCCTACCAGCCTGCCCCACATAGGTTGCTGAAACCGCCTGGCTTCCGGCGAATGACTTTTCCAGGGCGAGATTCCATTGATAGGAACGCGGCAGCTTCAGGTTCGGAGCGTAAGCAAAGGTAGGGTCTGGGTAGGGCGGCGGCGAACTGAGCGAAAGCTTAGCAGGAAGAGCGCAGGGCGCTGCGGGCGTAGTTGCCGCCACGGGCACGTCGGAACAATATCCGAAGTTGGCGTTGGGAAAGGACGTAGCCAGGTTTGCCACGGCGCCCATGCCGGTGTCGTAAAAGATTCCGAAGCCGGCCCGGATGACAAAGCGTCCATCTTTGCCGGGCGTGTAGGCCACGCCAACGCGCGGAGCAAAGTTCCCATGCGTGGTGCTCCACACCGGAGTTCCCGCTGGCGCGATGGCGATTTGAGCGGGAGTGGCCACATCTTTCCAGGCCGCGAATGTTGTCGCACCGCGTGGCGAGGGCGCGGGAATCAGCTCCCATCGCACTCCGTAAGTAAGCGTCAGCTTGCGCGTGAGCTTCCAGGTGTCTTGAGCGTAGAGTGAGAAGAAGTTTCCCAGAAGGTAAACCGGGGAGGATTGTTCCGTGCTCACGCCGACCGTGCCTTGCGAAGCGAACCAACAGCCCGTTCCTGCCAGCAAACATTGAAGGGAGGGTGTAGTGAGACCCACGCCATAACTCGGAGTAACCGCATCCAGGAAGAGGGCGCGATAATCAACGCCTAACTTCAATTGATGAGCGCCTTGGGTCAGGCTTAGGCCGTCAACGATATTCATCAGTCTCGTCCGATTCCGCGCCTGCGGTCCGATGGCAAGCTCTCCCAGGTCGTATGGATAGAAGTATGCATAGTTACTTGCGCTCGACAACGAACCCAGAATCAAGGAAGGAGATATTGGAACGGCCCCGTCGAAGGTATCCAAATGATCCGTCAAAGCGGAGTATTGCGTCGAATAGTTTCCGCGCAACGTGTTCAGCATATTGGCGGTAAACTGCATCGTCAGCCCGGCGGTCAGCGTCTGTGTATTGACGGTCGTAGGTTCAACGGTATTCAGGCTTTCTCCCGCTGCGCCCCTATTAGTCACTTGGGACGGCGCATAGTTATAGCGCGCAAAGAGCGAAATCCGGCTGTTGAGCGTGTGGTCGATCCGTATGCTGGTCGCATTCAGCGTCGCCTGGTTCGCATACGTGCCGGTAAGCTGAGCGGCGTCCGGGTCGCTGGAGTTGACTGGACCATTGGGCAGTGGATACGCGTTCAGAAAAGGCGCCAAAGCAGCCGGCGCGCCGCTCCGCGCTGCCTTGGAGGGAACCAGTACGACCTGGGTCTGGGGAAGATCAAGGCGCGCTCCCTCGTAGGAGAAGAAGTAAAAAGTCTTGTCCCGCCAGATGGGTCCGCCCAGGAAGCCACCGAAGTCGTTGTGATGCTCTGGAGCGCGCGGCAATGCCGCCTGATTCGCAAACCAGTCGTTCGCGTCCATCACGGTATTGCGAAAGTAATCGTAAACTCCGCCGTGCAGCTTGTTCGTACCCGAGCGCGTGGTGAGAATCACCTGCCCGCCCGGCGCGCTGCCGAATTCCGGCGCAAACGACGAAGTCTGAATCCTGAACTCCTGCAACGCCTCCACGGAGGCCAGGCTGCTGGTTCCTCCCAGCGCGCTGAAGGCTTGCGAAGTCCCGGTCCCAGATTGTCCCAGGACGGCGCTGGGCGCGGCTCCGAAATTCGCTGAAACTCCATCGACGGTCCAGTTATTGGAGTCCGTCCTCTGGCCGGAGATGCTGAACTGCCCCGGCGCCTCGGGATTGGTTATTTGCGCGATGACCACGCCGGGCGTCAGTTGCAGCAGCGTGTTGAAGCTGCGCCCGTTCAGCGGAAGATCTTCAACGAACTGACGGTCAATCACCGTGCCCACCGACGCGTCCGTAGTATTCAAATTGGTCTGGTCGGCGACCACCGTAACGGACTCCAATGCGGAACCTACCCGAAGAGCGAAATTCCGCGATAGGTTGTCTTCAATGTTGAGGGTAATTCCGGTTACCGAGACGGACTGAAACCCCTCCTTGCGGATCTTCATTGCATAGTGGCCCGGCTTCAAATCAGAGATACTGTAAAATCCGTCCCCGTTGGTCTTCGTGACCTGACCAACGCCAGTATCGGTGTTGCTGATCTCCACTTCCACGCCGGGGATCGCCGCATTGACCTGATCCGTGACCTGGCCGGATACGGATGCAAATTGCGCACAGGCGGTTGACGGCAGCAGTCCCGCCGCCAGCGACGCCGCAAGGAAAAGAGTGAAAGAGAACAGGCTGCGAAGACCAATTATTCTGAACACTGGCGTTTCCTCCTCAAACAAGACATTCGTTCGTCCGCAAGATTGTTCGTCCGCCAGGCTGATGAAACCATCTTGCCTTTGCGGACAGGTTACGGTTTCGGTTGCGTTCATCCCATGGAAAAGGCTCCGGCAAAGATGCAAAATCATCGGCGAGAGATACTCTTCCAAATACGGTTGCGTGGTGATTATACCCACGCCCGGCCGGAACGCAAGCGACTTCTGCTCTCCGCACATCCGGGGCTCTAGTTTGGGTACCCGTCCGGCCGGGTTCTGAGTAACATGGAATGCCGCCGCGTTCATCCCAGGGCAGGCAAACATTTGCTTCAATCCGCTGAAAGTGAAAAATGGCGCCGATAATGCCCTAGTTGGGTTTCTTGCCTCTCCCATGGCACCGGGACTGTATGGAGCGGTATGCTTTCAGAGATGGAGGAAGCCGCAAATCCCTGGCTTTTCGGCAGGTTTTCGGACACCGCGCCATGCGCCTGAAGACCAAACTCGTTCTGGCCATTACCGCCCTGGTATTTCTCATTGCCGGGCTGCTTTCGCTGGTCTACGTGAACCAGTTACTCCATGCGGCTGTGCGGCAGTCCTACGACACCAACCGCATGGTGGCCAACCAGGTGCGGTTTGCCCTGCAAGATGCTCTGCAGGCCGGGCTCAAAGATCGCAAGGTTGATCCCAACAATCCGGTCCAGTTGCGCAGCCTGGTGGCTGAGGCGGTGCGCGACAACGCAGCGCTGCAGGCGGTGGTTGAATCGGTAAACCGCTACTCGCTCACTGTCTATGACATCAACATTGGCGATAGCCAGTCCAGTACGCTGCTCAGCACCAACCCCGAAAATGAAGACAAGCCGCTGCCGGTCCGTCCCAATTACGAAGAACTCCTCGACGCCAATGTAATCCAATTTATGAAGGAGGTCTTCGGCCCGCCCATGGTCTTTGACGTGGTAGTGCCGCTGGAGCGCAATGGCGGACCCTTTGCCACCGTGCATGTGGGAGTGCGCACAACATTTCTGCGCGCCGTCTACTCGCCGTGGCTGTCGGCGACAATCACGCTGATGGAGTTGGTACTGGGCGCGGCTCTGATCGCGGCCTTTCTGCTGAGCAACCTGGCCCTGCAGCCGCTCGAAGAGATCAGCCGGCAGTTGGACTACTGGACTGCTTCCGGCGAGGCGGCCAGCGGGAAGGAAAAGGCTGGCGGGGAGGATACGGCGGCGCGGGTCTCCAACAAAATTGAGATCATCGGGCAGCGGATGCGCAACGTGGAGGAGATTTTTTCCGCGTTGAAGGAGAACATGGACCAGATCCTCGGCAATCTGCAGGATGGCATTCTGCTTTTCACTGGAGATGGGCGGGCGGTGCTGGTCTCCGAGGCGGCGCGCCGGTTCCTGGACATCGAACGGGGCGCCATCCTGGGCCGGCACGCGCGGGATATCTTCGACCCCTCGACGGTGTTGGGCCAGATCCTGCGCGAGGCTTTTGATGCGGGCACATCCCTTGCGCAGGTGGAGATTCGCACCGAGACGGGAAGGCGCATTCAGGTGTCGGTTGACTTTATTCTCGACGAACCGGCAAGCCAGGGATTGGGGCTCGGAGCGCTAGTCACGCTGCATGACCTGGAGTCGGTCGAGGAGATCGGGTCGGAGCTGGAGCTGTCGCGGCGCATGGCGGCCATCGGCCGGCTCACCGGCGGCGTTGGCCATGAGGTCAAGAACCCCATCAACGCCATCGTGGTGCATCTGGAACTGCTGAAGGCCAAGCTGGGCGATGCCAGCGCCCCAGCGGTCCGCCACCTCGAGGTGATCGATGCCGAGATTCATCGCCTGGACCGCGTGGTCCAGGCGCTGGTGGACTTCTCCCGCCCTGTGGAGTTGCAACTGAGCGAGCAGGACCTGTGCCCGGTGATCGCCAGTGTGCTGGCGCTGGCTGCCGAGGAACTTTCCACGCACAATGTGACCCTGGTCAGCCGGTTGCCGTCCAAACCGCTGGTGGCCAAAATCGATGCCGACCTGCTGAAGCAGGCGGTGCTGAATGTGATTCAGAACGGCGCGCAGGCCATGCAGCAAGGCGGCAGGCTGGAGGTGGTTCTCGAAGATGACGGCAAGACAGCCATCCTGCGCGTTGCCGATGAGGGCCCGGGCATTCCCGAAGAGATTCGGGAAAAGATCTTCGACCTCTATTTCACCACCAAGAGCGGAGGCAGCGGAATCGGCCTGGCGATGGCCTACAGAATCCTCCAGTTCCATCACGGGAGCGTGGAAGTACAATCGAAAGCAGGACGTGGCGCGGAGTTCCTGCTGCGAATTCCGCTCTCCGCCACGGAATGGGGACGCCGGCATCTTCAGCCGACGGACATTGCAATCGAGAAAGGGTTTGCGGGATGAAGTTGCCTGCCAGGAGCGTTGCGTGTCTGCTGCCGTTGTTGCTGACGGGCTGCTTTCACAAGACCCATCAACCACAGGTTTTGCCTCTTGCGCCGCCCATTGTGGACGCGCTTCTCCCCAAGCCCGAGCCTTCGCCCACCGATCTGCCTCCTCCGGTGGTGACAGCTCCGATCCTGGCCTCGGCGCCCGACGCCAACGTGCAACCGCAAGTCGCTCCCAAGCCGCCGGTCAAGCACAAGATGTCTGCGGCCAAGAACACACAGTTGGCGTCCAGCGAAAGTCCCGGCGTGAGCGCCATCGGCCAGCTTACCTCGGGCAATCCCTCTGACCTGCGGCAACAGACGGAGAACTCCATCGCGGCCACGGAGCGCGGGTTGAATGCCATCACCCGCCCGCTCAGCGACCAGGAGCAGAAGACGGCCGCTCATATCAGGGAGTTTCTCAAGCAGGCCCGTGCGGCGCTGGCCTCCGGCGATGCGGATGGTGCGCATACGCTGGCTGCCAAGGCAAAGGTGCTGCTGGGGGAACTGAGCCGGTAGCCGGCGATTCTGATGGCCGGCAAAATGCACCGTGCCCCATCCATTTTCGCGTCCTTTGCGAAAATGGGTGGGAAGCCATCCACCTCAATATCGAAAAAAGTCTGCCCCACCGCAGGTGGCTACCGTTCGCCCCAGCTCAGCTTGCTGCGCAGCGCCTCAAAGAATCCGCCCTCGCTCATCCGGACCAGATTGACGGTATGGCAGGACTTCCGGCATCGAACCTCATCGCCCATCAGCAGCTCGACGGCCTTCTGGCCGTCCACCGTGAGCAGCGCCTGGTTGGCCATGTCCTCGACCCGGACGGTGAGAGAGGCGTCGCCGCGGACCACGATGGGCCTGAGGGTCAGCAGGTGCGGGCAGATGGGCGTCACCACCATGGCATCCACATTGGGCGTCAGGATGGGGCCATTGGCGGCCAGCGTGTACGCCGTGGAGCCGGTGGGGGTGGAGACGATGATCCCATCGGCGCGGAAGCGGGCCACGCTCTTGCCGTCCAGCTCGACGGCGAAGTCGCCCATGCGGGCAATGTCGCCCTTGGAGATGACCACCTCGTTCAGCGCTTCGTAGCCGGAGTGCAGCGCGCCCGCGCGCCACAGTTCGGCGCGCAGCATGGTGCGCGCATCCAGATCATGGCGGCCGCTGTGCCAGCTCTCCAATGTCGGATAGAGGTCGGCCAGCCTAACCTCGGTCAGAAAACCGAGTGAACCCAGATTCACGCTGAGGATGGGCGTGCCCGTCGAGGCAAAAACGCGCGCCACGGAAAGTAGTGTTCCGTCCCCGCCCAGCACAACCACCAGCCCCGGAGCCTGCCCGGGCATTGCCGAGCGGTCAATGGCCGGGGCTGACGAGGTGTAGCGCCCGCCCTCCAGGTCCAGCAGCGGCTCATAGCCGTGCCCACGCAGCCATCCGATCAGCTCCGGCAGAAGCCGTGACAGCTCTTCCTTCCGCGGTTTGCAGACAATCGCTACGCGTACCATGCGGTCCCAGTGTAACGGATGGAGCCGGGAAAGCAATTCTGAAAAGAGGCCGGCCTCGCTTGCGCGAGCCCACCAAAAGGGCAGAGCACAAAAGTTAGTGCCTATGTGGGGAGTTTGCGTGTATATTTGCTGCACACCGAAAGACCGGGTGCAATTTCCAGGCCGTGCGGCGAGCCGGCGGTGTAGATGCTGCGCTCGCGGCGAGAGACTTGATCGACAACCAGGAATGGAGGGTGATGATGAATTGGTATCTGATGGTATGGAAGAAATACGCCTAGTTCGATGGGCGGTCGCGCCGCAAAGAGCTTTGGATGTTTACGCTCTTTAATTGCTTGTTCAGTTGGCCGCTGTATATCTTAGGCATGATCTTCAAGGACAGCAGCATCGGCATGATCTTCTTCGGCCTGTATTTCATCTATCTGCTGGCCGTCATCGTTCCATGCCTTGCCCTTGGCGTGCGCCGGCTCCACGACCTGGGCAAGAGCGGTTGGTGGTGGCTGATTCTTTTGATCCCCATCATAGGTGGCTTGATATTGTTCGTTTTCTGGGTGCTGGACAGCGAACCCGGAACGAACAAATATGGTCCCAATCCCAAGGAAGCCTAGCCACCAGCGGTGATCGGTTCACCAAATCACTCTGCTTCTTCCGCAACTCCGCCTTGCAACGGAGTTGCGGAGACTGTACTTTCTGCCCGCCGCGCATACAGTAGAAACTCCCGGTTGCCCTCCACGCCGGTGATGGGCGACGGAATCGTCTCCACCACCTCCCAGCCCAACGAACGAACGCAATCAGCCACCTTGTCCACGGCCAGTTGGTGCGCTTCGGGGTCGCGGACGATGCCTCCCTTGCCCACGTGGCCGCGCCCGGCCTCAAACTGCGGCTTGACCAGAATGACAGCTTCCGTGAGTGCCGGCGCAGCGGCAAAAACCGGCTCCAGCAGCAGTGTGACCGAGATGAAGGCGACATCCATCACCAGCAGCGTGAGCTCCGCTCTTCCCTCCCCTGCCGACAGTACTCCCGGTTCCAGCAGCCGCGCATTGGTCCGCTCCAGCAGGCGGACGTGCGGGTCGTTGCGCAGCTTCATCGCAATCTGGCCGAAGCCGGTATCGACGGCGGTAACCTGCGCGGCGCCGTGCTGCAAGAGGCAATCGGTGAATCCGCCGGTGGAGGCACCCACATCCAGGCAGGCGCGGTCCTGGACGGCGATCGGCCAGTGCGCGAGCGCCGCGGCCAGCTTCACTCCGCCTCGGCTCACGTAGGGCTGCTCCTCGCCCAACAGGCGGATGGGCGCATCTTCGGGAACGGTCGCTCCGGGCTTCTCCACCTTTTGCTCCCGCACCAGAACCCGCCCGGCCAGAATCAGCGCGCGCGCCCGCTCCCGGCTGGGAACCAGTCCCCGCTCCACCAGCAGAAGGTCCACGCGCATCTTTGTTCCGCCGGCCATTTCTCCATCTTTTCACACGCCGGTCAATGCTGCCCGGGGCTACCTCATCCGGGCGCAAAAACAGCCAAAGAAGCCTTCCCTCGCGGGAAAAATCTCTTTGGCTGTCTTGATTTCCAAGTTGCTGAACCGCACACTACTGCAGCAACGTCTTATCCTGAACCTTGCAGTTTGCCAGCGTCAAGCTCTTGCTGGTTGTCAGAGCAAAATCACTCAGCGGCAGATTGCAGGGCTGGCCGAAACCGGGAATTCGGCTCAGGTTGTTGTTGTTTTGGCTGCTGCCGTTCTGCGTGCTCACGCGCACATCCACCAGGTTGCCCTCCAACAGCAGCGCCGTGTCAATAATGTCCGGATCGGTGCCGCCGGTACTGATGATGGTCAGGTAGTTGCTGTCCGGCGAGGCCACATAGACCTTGCCGAAGACCGAATTCTGAGTAGAAACCACGGTGCGCGGATGGCCGATGACAGGCAGCGTCTTTTCCACCAAGTTGCTGCTCAGGTTCACGACGGTCACCGTTTCGTCAGCCTGGTTGGCCGTATAGGCGCGGCTGCCATCAACCAGCACGGTCACGGCCGCATGGTTATTGCCCACCGGAATCGTGTAAGTGGTGCCGAAGGTCGAGCTGTCGTTGCCGTACTCGTCCAGGCTCACGTCGATCACGCTGATCGTGTTGCCATCATAGTCG
>JBAVYF010000579.1:0-1878 GCA_049698655.1 Occallatibacter sp.
GTATGTAACCGGTCCGTACCCCTTCGCGGAGTCAAGCCCGAGTCCCTGTATTTCGCTCGCAACCCACTGAAAACACGCACTAAATTCTTTTCCCAACTTTGCCGATCATTTTCCCCGCTTGGCGCACAATGGTCCCATGATCGCAAATTAGAGATCGGCGAGCAGACCACAACCGCTCCTCCGCCTCTATTGGCTACGGGCTACTCCTATTGGCTACCGGCTACTGGCTACACTGATCTCTGATCTCTGGGTTGGCATTTGGTATGAAGGTATGCATACGGTATGGCTAGGGTATGGCAAAGGGTTAGGTAGCTCCGTAAGCCGTTTGTTATCAAATATGGAGGTATGGCATACCGGGGGAGGGGCGGGGATAGGTACTCGGTACGGACCGGTTACATACCTGACATTTTGAACCGGGGACATATCTGACACTGCGACGAGGCCGTGAGGACGTAAAAACGAGCTCATGGCCTGGAAAACGAGCAGTGTGTTGGAAGAGAAGGTTCGGTTTGTCATGGAGTATGAACGGGATGAGGCGACGATGCGGGAGCTGTGCGCGCGCTTCGGCGTCTCGCGCGAAACAGGGTACGTGTGGCTGCGGCGGTACCAGCGGAATGGAGTGGCGGGTCTGCTGGAGGTGAACCGGGCGCCGCAGCGGCATCCCAACCAGACGCGGGAGGAGGTGGAGCGGGCGGTGCTGGAGCTTCGTCAGGCGCACATGCGTTGGGGTCCGCGCAAGCTGAAGCGGATTCTGGAGCGGGACCAGCCTGGGCGGAGGTGGCCTGCGACGAGCACGATCGGCGAGGTGGTCAAGCGCGCGGGGCTGGTGGTGGCGCGCAAGAAGCGGCGGCGCACCGAGCCGTACGCCGAGCCACTGGCGCACGCCAACGCCTCGAACCGGGTGTGGTGCGCCGACTTCAAGGGGTGGTTTCGCGCGGGCGATGGAGCCCGGGTTGATCCGTTAACCATCAGCGATGCGTGGAGCCGATACCTGCTGCGCTCGCAGGCGGTGGAGAAGACCGACACGGAGCGTGTGCGGGCCATCTTCGAAGCGGCGTTTCGCGAGTACGGACTGCCGGAGGCCATCCGCACCGACAACGGGCCGCCGTTTGCTTCTCCGGCACTGGGCGGGTTGTCGCGGCTGTCGGTGTGGTGGATCAAGCTGGGGATCGTGCCGGAACGGATCCAGGCCGGACATCCGGAGCAGAACGGTCGGCATGAGCGCATGCACCGCACGCTGAAGCAGGAGGTGAGGATGGCTGAGGACTGGCGGGCGCAGCAGAGGGAGATGGATCGTTTTCGCCGCGATTACAACGAAGTGCGGCCGCACGAGGCGCTCCAGATGCAGACGCCGGCCAGTGTGTATGAGCCTTCGCCGCGGCCGTATCCGGCGCGGACGCCGGAGGTGGAGTATCCGGATTCGATGCAGGTGGTGACGGTGCAAAGTCATGGCTGGTTCGGCTGGAAGAAACGGAGCATCTTTCTGAGCCAGGTGCTGTGGGGCGAACGCGTGGGACTGGAGCCGGTCGGCGATGGGTTGTTCACGGTCTACTTCGCGCAGCATCCGCTGATCGGCTTCGACGCCCGGCGCGGTAAGCTGGTTCCGCTGAGCAATCCCGGCTGGATCAAGCACCCGTTCTGGGGTCGAGGGCAAGCTTTCCCTCGACCCCAAGACAAAAACAAAAACCTTCCTGAGAAGGAAAAAGTGTCAGGGATGTGCCCGGTCTGAAATGTCAGGAATCTGCCAGGCCGTACAGGCGAGTCAGCGAGTTGGCAAGTTAGCAAGTTGGCGGGCGCGTGCGCGCCGAGTCTGGCGGACGGGCCGCGAGGCGGTCTTGCAGGAAGAATCGATGTGAATTATAGTTAACAGGTGATCGA
>JBAVYF010000580.1:0-4294 GCA_049698655.1 Occallatibacter sp.
CTCTTCGCGCGCTGATAGACTGATAGGGTTGCAGTTGCGGCCCTCCACCTTTACGGACCCGCCGCAAGTCTAGAGAAGAAGGACAAAAAGAAATCCCGTGGATACAAAAACCCGTCATTCCTTGAAACAAGACCGCTTTGCCAAGGCCACCGCAAGCAGCATGAGCTGGCTCAGCGGTCATCGTTCCGGCGTTCTGCGCTGGGTCATTGTCGCAGTTGTCGTTGTGGTGGCGGGCGTGGCCGCGCTGGTTTACTGGAATCTGCGCTCTTCAGCCGCCGACGCCGCCCTGGACGCGGCTCTGGACATCTACAATGCGCCGCTGGCGCTGCCCGGCGCTCCGCCCGCCAGCGGAGTGTACGCAACGTCCGCCGATCGCGCCAAGGCCGCCAATCAGCAGTTCGTCGCGGTAGCCCATCAGTATGGCTGGCTCGCCGAAGGCGCCAAGGCTCACTACTTTGCCGGCGTAACGGACGAGGAACTCAATCAAAACGTCGCTGCCGAGGCGGAGTTAAAGGCCGCCGCGGGCTCGTGGGACCGAAATCTGGCGAACCTGTCCAAGCTCGCCCTCGCCGGCCTCTATCACCAGATGGACCGCGACGCCGAGGCGATTGCCCTTTACAACGCGTTGGCCGCCAAGCCGTCGGAGACGGTGCCAGCCGCCATGGCGCAGCTTGATCTGGCCGACCTGTATGCCGCGGAGGGCAAGCCGGAGCAGGCCCGGGCGCTATGGGCCAAGATCAAGGACGCCGACAAGGACGGCATGGCCGGCTCGATTGCCGCGCAAAAGCTGGGCGCCAAGCAGTAAGAACAGACAAGTTGATCGAAATGACTCGCGGGGCCCATGGCTTCGCGAGTTTTTCATTTTGGGCCGGCGAGTGGGACGGGCGGAACGGATTCGAGCATTTTTGCTTGTCTGTGCGTCTGGTGGACTATGAGCGCGGGCCAGGCAGTATTCTCAGGTTGGATGGAAATCGCAGACAAGGCTATGTACGACGAGGCCAACCGGCGCGCGCAAGAGGCAGCGGTTGCGGGTCTGGTGAGCCAGTACGCCGGAACCCTCTACCGGGTGGCTTACTCGGTTTTGCGCAACTCGGCTGACGCAGAAGACGCCGTGCAAGAGGCGTTTGTGCGCGTGCTGCGCCATCGCGACACGCTCCATGAGGTGCGCGACCAGCGGGTGTGGCTGATTCGCATTGTGTGGAACGTGGTGCTGGACCGCAAGCGCCGCATGAAGACCCGTCCGGAGACCGACGACGTGGCCGAGCTGGCGCGCGTGCTGCCCGCGAAGGGGCTGAGCGCCGAGGAGCGCGCCACCGCCGCTCAACATCACGCCCACGTGCTGGCCTGTGTAGAAAAACTACCCGCCAAGGAGCGTCAAGTGCTGATGCTTTCGGCCTTCGAGGAACTGAGCAGCGTGGAGATTGCCTCGGTGCTGGGCATCACGGAATCCAGCGTCCGGTCGCGCCTGTTTCGCGCGCGCAACCTGATGGCCGGCCTGCTGAATCACTCAAGGAGCTTGCGATGAGGACAGAGATCAGAGATCAGAGATCAGGGATCAGTTCCCGATGGCTCTTCGAGCCAAGGAGTTTGCTATGAATTCCTCTGTGCAGAACCCTTTTGTCAGCAATTCCAGTTCCGGCGACTTTGAAGAGACGCTGCGGCTGATTGCCCGAATTTCCGCGCCCGAAGGGCTTGAGGAGCGGGTGCAGGCAGGATTGCGCACGGCGAAGAGTACGTCTTCAGGCAAGGCGCGGATTCTTGCGTGGCCCGTGGCGCTGCGGCTGGACAACGCCTGGGCGCAGAGCAATTTGGCGCGCACCGCAGCCGCGGCGGCGATTGTAGCTGTGGTAGTCGGCGGCGGGTGGGGCGTTTCCTCGCGCTTCCATCCGGCTCAGCCGTCCAGCGCAGTTGCGGTTCCTCCGCACAATGCAGGCCAGGGCGGGTTTTCCAGCGCCGGAGCCATGCGCACGCCGCAGACGCTCAACGGGCCGGTGGTAGCGGTTCCAGAGGCGACGCATCCGGCGACGATTCCGCAGGCACAGACGAAGGCTACCGCAAACGCGCACGCGAAGACTCATGCCCGGCATGGCAAGTCTGTGCCGACAAAAAATCCCATTGCTCCAACCACCCGCTGAAATAATCTGCAAGGTTTTGAAAATAAATAATGGGGAGGTGTGCCCGTCGCCCCACAGTCTCACAGTTTCACAGTAAATAGGGGGGTGGGGGGGTACCCTCTGTGGTCAGGGAACAGCCACCCCAGCGAGCAACGATCGCTCGCCGGGGACCCCGGCAGAGATCAGTAAAGTCCCGCTCCTCTGGTCATTGTTTATAAGATGATTGTGCGCCGAACGAGGCAAATCATCTGCAAAAAATTGCAGTGAAAAATATAAATTTCCATATCCCAAAAGCGTGATGTTAGGCACCTGGCCTCTCAATTCAGTTCCGCCGAGTCAGCGCAGTGGATGGTGCGGTATGGGGACGGGCCGGGAGTTGAAGTACAAGCAGGAGTGGGTGTACCCGTGGTCAGGCCATTCGAAGCCGCATATACTTCCCTCGGGGCACTGTTCAAGTTGTGTTTTTAACTGTCGTGTCATTAGTCCAATGTGAAGATTATCGGTGGATGAAGCAATCTTGTTATAGATGTCGGCAAACTCTCTAAAGGAAACATCGGGATCAGGAATCACATAAACAACCCGTCCTTCATGGCGATATTGGAAGATTTTTGAAATAATCGAGTCTAATTTTTCGGGCTGTACAGGCGTTTCGTTGATCTTTGTGCTCCCATCCTTATTGATGATGATGACTATATCTCTCTCATCAAAGCAACTGTTGGAGGTAATTGGTTGAACCTTTGTCATTGGAAGATGAATCCCCACCGACGGCGGCCTTTGCACCCCAAAGACACAAAGCACCAGCACCAGAAACAAACTGGCCATAGGCACGGCCAGAAGCGCGCGCAGACGATTGAGGTCCATACCTTACTCTGACACCGGCGGACAAGCTTTTGTTCCCGAACGATGAAGGAAGTGTGGGATGAATTTCCCTCAGGGGCTAAAGCCCGAAATGATTTGCGGCATTTGCGGCACCCTTCGGCTGCGCTCAGGGCAGGCTTTGAAGCCGTGCCCTTTCAAAACTTAGACCTGTTGAGCATCCGCCTAAGCGTTCTAGCCAGCCTTCCGAATGAGCATTCCCAGCATGGCCAGCACTACCGCGCCCCAGAAGGCCGGAACGAACCCATGCACGTGGAAGCCAGACACCAGGTGCGACGCCACCATGATCATCAATCCGTTGATGACCAGCAGGAAGAGGCCGAGGGTGAGGATACTGATGGGGAAGGTGACTATCTTCAGGAAGAAGCCAACCGTCGCGTTGAGCAGGCCGATGACCAGCGCCGCTATCAGCGCCGGTCCAAAGCCCTGAACATAGAAGCCGGGCACGTAATTGGAAATCACCAGCAGGGCTACGGCGCTCAACAGCCAATGAATCAGAAGTCTGATCATAGAGTATTCCCTCCCGGGCTAAAGCCCGACCGTCTTATTGTTGCATTTGCGGCACGGCTGAAGCCGTGCCCTTTCAAAACAATTACTCCGCCAGCGGCGGCTCCAGCTCCTGTGCAGACCGAGACTCGCTGGGCCGCGGCCCGCCTTTAGCCTTAACCTGCGCGGTGGTCAGCAGAAAAACGGCCACCAGGATGGCCGCCATGCCGGCAAACTCGGCCCTCTCCGGCCGTTCGTGGAGCAGGAAGATTCCCAGCAGCACCGCAACCACCGGGTTTACATAAGCATACGACGCAACCTTGGCCACTGGCACATGCTCCAGCAGATAGACAAAGGCGGTGTAGCCCAGCAGCGACCCGCCGGTGATGAGCCAGGCGAGCGAGCCGACCGAGGCCAGATTCACGTGAAACTCGGGCCATTGACCGAGCGCGGTGCCCAGCAAGGTGCTGAAAGCGCCCGCAATCAGCATCTGCCAGGCCGCGGCCACAAAGCTGTTTACCGGCAGCCGCGCGTGGCGCGAGAGGATGCTGCCCACGGTCCAGGCAAAGGCTCCGGCCAATAAAACGCCGATGGCCACCAGGCGCACTAAATCTCCGGCCATACCGGTGCGCAGCGAGGGCCACACCAGCGCCGCCAGGCCTGCAAAGCCCAGCGCCATGCCCAGCCATCCGCGCGCCGGCAGCGGCTCGCCACCGGGCAGCAGCATCTCGGCCAGCGCCACATAGAGCGGAATGACCGCCAGCACCAGCGAAGCCAGCCCGCTGGGGACGGTCTTCTCCGCGTACACCAGGGCCACG
>JBAVYF010000581.1:0-6331 GCA_049698655.1 Occallatibacter sp.
CAATTTAGCCGGCCGGCTGAATTTGACTAAGGAGATACCATATTCTCAGAATTGCTAACAAGAGCCAATCTTTCTTCCCGCTTTCCCAGATAATGGACGAATGTGGCAACCTCGGGTTCCCCAATACAGTGCGAGAGCTAACAGCCAAATGCAACGAAGAAGGAAGCGCAATCAAATGCTGATTAAATATGCAGAGCTGCAGTAACTAAGCAGCGATCCGCATCCAGATATCTAAGTCGTCTCAAAGACGGGACGCATCGATTCTCCCTGAATGCGATGGGCTGAACAAACAGGTTTGCGATCTGCAAGAGCCGCGGATCCTATGATCCGGCGATGAGATCTTGTAATTCATCGTCGAGATTGTTCTTAAGCGAGCAGTTTTGGTCGAAGATCATGGTTGCGTTATTTTCTGGGGTGAGAGGGGTCCAGCGTGGCAGCGCGTGGTGATTTGGATTGCCGGTGCGAGCAAAGTGGATCCATGCCTCACTCATCCTGGCGGCGAGTGCGCGAGCTGCCGGGCCGCCTCCCGTCATGTTCTCGCAGCGCTGCGTGTTATCGAAGACAAACGCAATCTCCGAGCAATGGAAGGCCATCGGCCGTCCGTTCAGTACGGGCGTCTGCCAGGTAAACCAATAGCAGTACGCCGGCGCACTTTGCTGCACGGCCTTGCGTCGCACCTGAGCAAGCGCCGCCGCGCGCACTGGGCTGGCTGTGATAATGGACCATAGTTCGAAGGGTTTCGCGCCGGGATACGCTGTGCGAAAGGCTTCAAGGATCTTCGCGGATTTGCCGGCCCAGTTTCCTTCGATGCGCTTCTTCAGTTCGTCTTCGGTCATCCGCATCGCTTCGGGGTGATTGATGGCCGTGACAAACTCATTGAGCGTGTTGCCAACCACCAGGGGCACCTTGGCCGAGATCGCAGGCGCTGCGGGATCAAAGGGATTTTGCGGAAGCGTGTCGCCGTCGACGACCGGCGACCAACCAAGCAGCGATCCGGTGTGGAGGAAGTCGATGACGCCCGAGGAAGGCGGCCCCATCCTGGTAATGGCGGCGGCTGCCTGCTCCAACCTGTCGATTGGCACCGACTGAAGCTTGTCAACATTGGAGGGCGTGAGCCCGAGTTGCTTGAGCAGTGCCGCGGCATGGCGTGTGGACGCCTCCTGGGTAGCGCCCTGCAGAATCGAACCGCTCTGGACGATGGCGCGGTGGAACAAGCCCTGCGCGGCAGGCATCGCCATCAGCGCGGTAACCTTTCCGCCTCCGCCGGATTGGCCGAAGATGGTAACGGCGCCGGGATCGCCGCCAAAATTTGCGATATTGTCACGAACCCAGGTCAGGGCGGCGACAATATCGAGCATCCCGGCGTTGGCGGAGTCCGCATATTGGTGGCCGAAGCTGGCGAGGTTCAGGTAACCGAGCACATTCAATCTATGGTTGATGCTGACGATTACGACGTCTCCGCGGCGCGCGAGATTTTCGCCATCATAGGATAGCAACTCATTTCCCGATCCCATCGTGTAGCCTCCGCCATGCAGCCACACCATTACCGGGCGCTTCTTGCCGTCATTGACGGCCTGGGACCAGATATTTAGCCGCAGGCAATCCTCGTTTGCAACGCCGTCGTTCCATGAAAACAGCCATGCTTCTTCGTCGTTCTTCCAACCCTCTCTGGGCGGCTGCGGACAGACCCAGCCGTACTGCATGCTACTGCGGACGCCGGTCCAGGGTGCTGGCTTCTGCGGCGGCATAAATCGATTCGAACCGGAGGTATCGGCCCCATACGGTATGCCTTTGAAGGTGACGATGCCATCTCTGATATAGCCACGCACTTTACCCGACTCAGTTTCTACCACAGGCTGATGGTCTGAGGTCGAGATGGAATCGCCAACCGGCGACGCGGTTCTCGGATAGCCAACGCCGGCTGGCAGCGCATCCGCGGGCTTGGTCAGCAATGCGGAGGCCACACCGCCGGCCGCGGCCACAGCCAAGCCTTTGAGCACGCTGCGCCTGGGCATTGCGGAAAAGGGTTGAGTCATCGGTTTATCGCTTCTTTCGCTACTCGCCATGCGTTCTCCAGCATTCCCAGGGTTGGTCTTGCATGTTCGTCTTGCGGCGGCTTCACTCCCCACAACATGGAAGCGCAGGATGGTTGCCCCCGCCAAGTCATTCATCGGCTTGGCGGGATCCCGGATTGCCGCCAAACTCCACCTGCGGCAAATTCCCTGCAACCGTGTGTTTGGAATCCCCTTTCGTGAGTTGCAGAGCCGCGGTTCTTGTTGACCCCGCGGCCTGTTTGTCCCACTTCGCTTCAGTAGCGCAGCTTGAGCGCGAACTGAAACTCACGAGGTATGTAGGGGTACGTCATGCTTGTGACGCTCCCGAAGAATGAGCCGCCGAGGGAGTTGTTTGGCAACGCGAAGTTGGCGGTATTGGTCAGGTTGAACGACTCGGCGCGGAACTCCACATTGAAGCGCTGATTTATCTGAAAGACCTTGAACGCCGAGAGGTCCAAATGGCGGAAATGGGGTCCAAAGAGCTGCTCGCGCCGCTCGTTGCCAAGCGTGCCGGCCGTCTGCGCTTGGAATGCGGCAGTGTTGAACCACTCGCTGCTGGGGCCGATGCCCGGGTGGGATAGTTTCCATGAACCGACCTGGTTGGGCCGATCCATGTTGTTTCCTCCGGGATACGTTCCGCTGATATCGTTGTAGTTGACAACCGTAAAATCCGCTCCGGTGGACCAGACGTCGATGACGTTCAAATGCCAGCCCTTTTCCGCGATTCCGCGGGCGCCAGTGGCCGACTTGCCGAAAGGAAATTCGTAGTTCGCCGTTCCGGCGATGCGATGGTGGATATCGAGCGGGCTGTTGCCGTAGTCGCGCGTTCTGATCATGCTCGGAACCGAAGCGTAGCCGCCGGTAGTCCCCGTATTCTCTTCGCTGAGGCCGGTCGAGTCATCCAGTTCGTGCGACCAAGTATAGTTGACGGTGAAGGAGAGGTCTTTCTTGAAGCGCCGCTCGAAGGAGGTTTGCAATGAGTTGTAGTTGGATATGCCGCCGCTCTGCATAAAGCCGATCGTGCCCAGGTTCGGGTATTGGCTGTAGTAAGGACGCAGCGTGTTGGGATTGGCGGAGGTGTTCGGCGGCGGAGCATTCAAATCGGGCAGCAACTCAACGAGCTGACGGCCCAGCAGACCGACGTAACTTGCGGTGAGAACGTTGCCGATCCAGTCTTTCTGCAAGGTGAGATTGAACTGTTCGATATAGCTGGTGCGGAAGTTGGGAGATACGGCATCGGGAATGGAGGCGCCGGGGGCGCTTAAGATGACACTGCCGGGTGTGGTGGGACTGACGGCCACGATGGGCGGCAAGCCGTCGGCAAAGGTCGTGAAGCCAGCGCCGCAGTTGTAGAACCCGCACGCTGTGAGTGTGTCCGCAAAGGGCGGATCCTTCATATTTGCGTTGGAGGTGGTATTCATCGGGAAGTAGCCGATGCCGAAGCCGCCACGAATGACAAAGCCGGGAGCGGCGGTGTAGGCAAAGCCAATGCGGGGCGCCAACCCGTGGTAGTCCGTCTTGATGTTGGCCGTGTTCGACACTCCATTCTGCCCGGCGATCAACAGCTTGGCGTTGACCGGATCCCAGGTGGAGATGCGATCCTGGATCTCCGTGTAAGGCGTGTAGAGGTCGTAGCGCAGGCCCAGATTCAGGGTCAGGTTATGCGCGGCATGCCAGTCGTCCTGCACATAAAAGCCTGGTTCCCAAACGCGCAGATGCGGAGGCGCCAGTTGCAGGGATCTCCCTGAGTTGGTCACATACTGCCCTTGCATCAGGCCGGGATAGTCCATAAAGACCCAAAGTGCTTCAGGATAGCTGCTCTGGAATGATGTGAGTTGGCGGCGGATAACGGTGCCTCCCACCTTGATATTGTGCCTTCCACGGGTATAAGTGAGGGCGCCAAGGTACTGGAAGGTATTGTCCTGGTCCTTGAGCGGCTGGAAGAGTACCTGCCCCAGATCTGCACCGTTGACCAAAACGATAGGCGCCAGGCCGGTGGAATCGCTGATCGGCGTGTTCACATTGGGCTGGCCGAAGGCTTGATTCGGATTCAGCCCATCGGTGTCGGGATAGCTCTGATTGTTGGAGCGGGTGTAGGACGCCTTGAGTTCCAACAGAAGATTGGAATTGAAGGTGTGGATGTAATTCACCAGGCCGTTGAAGTCCAGATCGGTGGCATTGCCCAGACCATAGCCGATGAAATTCGGATTCAGCTTAATGCCGGCCACGGTTACTTTCGGGAAAGGACCGGGCGAGTCGGAGTAGACGTTGTTGTAGGCGAAACGTGCGTACATCAGATTGTTGGGGTTGAAGGCGTGGTCGACGCGCGCGTCGTAATCGGTGCTGTGCTGGACGTTCTTGTAGCCGCCGATGAACAGATTGCTGCCGGAGTTGGGCGCCGGAAACATCTTGAAGTAGTCGGCGCCGACCGGATCGATCACGTACGGGGACTGGTTGAGGTTGGGGCCGGCGCAACCAGTGCCGCAATAGTTGGGGAGGTCGGAGAAGTCGCCCGGATGCTGTTCCTCATAAAGGGTGGGTACCTGGTACACGCTGGGCGCGGTGCCCTGGATGAAACGATAGCCCTCGTAATTGCCGAAAAAGAATGTCTTGTTTTTCTTGATGGGGCCGCCCAGGCTGGCGCCGAACTGGTTCCAGCGGTCCTCCGGTTTGGGCGGGGTGGCGCCGAAGTTGAACGGATTTGCGTTGAATTTGTCGTTGCGGATGTACTCAAACACGCTGCCATGGAACTGGTTGGCGCCGGACTTGGTGATGACATTGATGATGCCGCCGCCGGTGCGCCCCACCTCGGCCGTGTAGGTATTGGACTGCACGCTCATTTCAGCGATGGCTTCGACCGATGGCCGAACAGCGATAGTGCCGATCAGGCGCTCGTTGTTGTCGGCCCCATCCATCATTACGTTATTCAGCACGTCGGACTGGCCGTTGATCGAGATCGATGCGGACTGCCGGCGGTCGTCGAGTTCGGAGCCGTTGGTAAGAGCGGTCTGCGGTCCCTCGTTGGCGCCGGCAGCCAATTGGGCTAGCTGAACGAAGTTGCGCCCGTTCAAAGGCAGATCTTGGGTCTGCTGGGGGCTGATGGTGGTTGAGAGCACGGAACTATCGGTCTTGAGCACCGATTCCTCCGACTCGACGGTAACCGTCTCGGTGGTCTTGCCCACGACCATATGCGCGTTCACGCGAATGCGGTCGCCTGCCGACAACGCCACCGAAGAAACCACGAACTTCTGAAAGCCACTGGCTGAGGCAGAAACCATGTAGGTCCCAGGGATCAAAAGGTTGACGACATAGTCCCCACTATCAGAGGCAACGGCAGTACGAGTCTCATGGGTTGCGAGATTCTCGACGGTGATGGCCGCTCCGGCCACAACGGCGCCGGAGGTGTCCATGACCGTACCAAGAATGTCGCCTGTGGTTTGTTGTGCTGGCGCCGTGCCGATTGCGGCGAACATAAGGAGAACAGCGGCGATTGCCGCCCTTGCTAGGGCGCGCATAACTTTGTGTATTTTCATCTGGCCTCAAACTCCTTCTGCCAAGCAGGTTCCGCCCTTCCGCCGTATGCGACTGGAAATAGCGGGCCCGCTCAAACGACTGCAATCCTGCACGCAACATGGACACAAGCGCAAGGTACGCTATGGTTGTATCGGATTCGACCGGGAGGTGCGTTGCCCCGAAAACAAGTGTGTAGGACAATGAAATTACACCATTTATTCGATATTTCCTTACACGTAAAATACGTGTTTGACAGCGGTCTAAAGGTGAACGTACAATACGTCCGCGGTACACGAGCACCGTAGAACGGTGGAAGATCGATGGCGGGCAAAAAAGCAGAAGCCTTCTCATTGATTACCGAACAGCCCTTTCCTTCAGAAAGCCACAGTACAGACTCAGCCCGGTTGTCGGACTCCGAACGGCAAGCGATTCGCGAGGAACTGCGCCTGCTGCTCGCCAGCAAGCAATTTCACACCAGCCATCGTTGCCTGACGCTGCTGCGTCATGTGGTGGAAGAAACACTGAACGGCAACTCGGGTTCCCTGAAAGAGCGGCTTGTCGGCATCTCGGTTTTTCAGCGCGATGCGGATTACGACACCAACAGCGACCCGGTCGTTCGCATGGCGGCAGGTGAAGTGCGCAAGAAACTTGCGCAATATTATTACGATCCGGCAAACCAGTCGAAGATACGAATCGAGTTGCCCACCGGCTCCTATGTGCCGGAATTTCAGATAGCCGGCCTATCTCCGCGCGCCGCCGAAGAC
>JBAVYF010000582.1:0-6478 GCA_049698655.1 Occallatibacter sp.
TGAAGGCTTCGCCCTGATAAACGAATTCGAGTTTCAGGTCGCGGGCGCGCAGGGCCACAGTCTCGCTGATGCGCTTGGTGATGATGCCCAGCTTCATGCCGCCCAGCCGCGCCAATGTAACGCCCGCGCCGTCGTGCGCGCTATAACCCTTGGCTTCGACCATTTTGGTGGTGATGGAACCGTCGGGCGAGGCGACCGGAACAGGAATGATCCAGATAGTGCCGTCGGTCAGAACGCCATCAACGTCGAAGAGAATGATTTTGATGCGCCGCGCGCGATCCTGTGCGGTGAGGGTCATGCTTCCATTCTATCGATAAACGCCATGGGGTGAGCCGGCGTCACAAAAGTTCTTGCATTCCTGCGCGGCCTATGTTAACTCTTATGATAATAATCTTTTGATTGCTACCGCGAGAGTAACCCCGGCGGCCATCGAACAGGACATTCCGCATGATGAAGATCGGCACCACCATTCGCGCCTTCCGGCTGCAGAAGGAGCTTTCCCAGGGCGACATCGAAAAGAAAACCGGGCTGCTGCGCTGTTATCTCTCGCGCGTGGAGAACGGCCATACCGTGCCTTCGCTGGACACGCTGTCGAAGATTGCCCTGGCGCTCGACCTGCCCATTACCCAGTTCTTCGCCGAAGACTCGATGGGCGGGCAGAGCAACCTGCAAAAGCTCTCAGACGAGGAACTGCGCTTTTTGACCCAGATCCGCCGCTACTCCACTAATTTGAGCGAGAGCGACCGCAAGCTGTTGCTGGCCATGGTGAAAAAGTTCGCCGCCACCGCGACGCGGTAACGGACGCCTCTCATCTCGATTCTGAGATGTGGGATAGTGCGATCCCCGGCAATGCGCCTTAGCGCGGCAACTGGGCCAGGTAGAAGCTGAACAGCACTAGGATTCCCACAATCATCACGGTGGCCACGCGAAGGCGGAACAGAAACAATTCGCGGGGCGCGCCAATTCGGGGCACCAGAGGGGCAGCGAAAAGCAGGCCGCAACTGAAGCCGCCCAGGTGGGCCATGCTGTCGATACGCACTCCGGAATGTATCGCCGAAGCTCCAAAGTTGAAAAAAATGGGGATGACCAGGTTGAGCGCGGCAAAATAAATCACCGACTTACGCAACCTCTTCAGTTCCGCGCGCGGCACCGGCAGCAGATGCGAATTGAGCAGGATAATCAGCGCTCCGGCGATACCGAAGACCGCCCCGGAAGCTCCCGCACCGGGCGAAAACAGCCCCAAAACCTGGTCGATGGGAACTGAACCGTGGTACCTCTTCGCCAGGTCCGTCAATTCCGGGTAGACCACCCACCAGTTCTTGAAAGTAGACAACAAGTTGCCCGCCGCGCCGGTGAGGATGTAGACCGCCAGCACCCCCGTCGAACCCATCAGCGGCTCGGCCAGCAATCCCAGGTTCCATAGGCACCACATATTGGTCGCCAGGTGAATGATGCCCACATGCACAAACATGGCGGTGACGATGCGCCACCACTGGCCCTGGATCAGCACAGAGCCGGCGTTGTCGGCTCCCCAGTACATCAGTTGATCGACGTTTGGGCCGGTCGCGCTGACGTGGTGCGCGATCATAACCAGAAAAACCAGGCAGTTGATGGCTACCAGCGTGTAGGTGGCTGGGGCATAGGACCACGAGGGACGCCGCCGGCGGACCGGGGGCGGCGGAGGCGGATTGAAACCGTACTCCGGACGCAGAAACTCCGGCGCGGGTCTTTGTTCGCGGGGTGAAGGAGTGGGTGGGAAACTGCCCATCTCTCAACTTTAATGCATCCAGGAGCGGTGCGGGACGGAATTACCCATGACGCCGCCCACCGCGATTCGATGTACTCTGGTGTTTGGCCCTTGCCGATTTGGCGCGGCAGGAGATTGAGCAGGGGCACGAAGGCCCAGGAAGGGAGCGAAATCGTGAGCGCGGAGGTGATTTCGGAAAAGCGGATTCGGCGGGCGTTGCTGAGCGTGACCGACAAGACCGGCCTGGTGGAGTTTGCCCAGGCGCTGGCGGGCTTTGGAGTGGAGCTGGTTTCCACCGGCGGAACGGCCGCGGCACTGCGTGCGGCAGGCCTTTCGGTCAAGGACATCAGTGAATTTACGGGCTTTCCGGAGATGCTCGACGGTCGCGTCAAGACACTGCATCCCAAGGTTCATGGCGGCCTGCTTTACATTCGCGGCAACAAGGAGCATGAGGCCGCTGTCGCCGCGCATGGCATCGAGCCCATCGACATGGTGGTTGTGAATCTCTATGCCTTCGAGAAAACCGCTGAGCAGCCCGGCGTGGCTTTTGGGCACCTGATTGAAAACATCGACATCGGCGGCCCGTCGATGGTGCGCTCGGCGGCCAAAAACTTTGAAGACGTGGCCATCGTGACCCGCGTTGCAGATTATCCCGCTCTCATCGATGAGTTGAAAGTCAACGGCGGCAGCCTGAGCCGGGAGACTCGCTGGCGGCTGGCGAGGCAGGCCTTCGCACTTACAGCGGCATATGACTCGGCGATTGCCAACACTTTGGACAGAATTGAAGAAGCTCCTGCGCCGTTGTTGCCTGCCGAGATGGATACCTCGAAATTTCCGGCGACTCTGCGCATCAACATGCCGCTGGCGCAGGCGCTGCGCTACGGCGAAAACCCGCACCAGCGCGCCGCGCTTTACGCGGACGGAACGGGGCAGGGAATCGCCGGAGCTCGCCAACTGCAGGGCAAGGAACTCAGCTTCAACAACCTCGTCGATCTGGACGCCTGCTGGGAGCTGGCGCAGGAGTTCGACGAGCCTGCGGTCATCATCGTCAAGCACACCAACCCCTGCGGCGCGGCCACCGGCTCGACCGTTCTCGAGGCCTACCGGAAGGCGCTGGCTTGCGACCCGGTCTCGGCCTTCGGCGGAGTCATCGGCATCAATCGCGCGGTGAATGGCGAGGCGGCGGATGAGATCGCCAGACTCTTCGTCGAGGCCATCGCCGCGCCGGCCTTCACCGCCGAAGCCCGCGAGCGCTTCGCCGCCAAAAAGAACCTGCGCCTAGTCGAGGTGCACGCCGCGCCGCCGCGCCCGGTGGTCAAGCACGTGTCGGGTGGATTATTGATGCAGGACGCCGACACCGGCCGCGTCAACGCGGGCGCGCTCGAGACCGGCTTGAATGTGGGCCTGAAGGTGGTCACGTGGCGCCCGCCCACGGCCGACGAACTGCGCGGCCTGCTCTTCGCATGGCGCGTGTGCAAACACGTCAAATCGAACGCCATCGTTTACGCCCGCGACGGCCAGACCCTCGGCGTCGGCGCCGGACAAACAAGCCGCGTGGACTCCGCCCGCTTCGGAGCCATGAAAGCCGTGCTGCCGCTCAAGGGCTGCGTCGCCGCGTCGGATGCGTTTTTCCCCTTCCCCGACGGCCTCGAAGCCGTAGCCGCCGCCGGAGCTACCGCCGTTATCCAGCCCGGCGGCTCGGTCAAAGATCAGGACGTCATCGACGCCGCCGACCGGCTGGGAATAGCGATGGTCTTCACCGGGATGCGGCACTTCCGGCATTGACAGTGATCAGTGGTCAGTGGACAGTTTTCAGTTGGTTTTGCAAAAGTGTGCGATCCGAGTGAAAAACGCTGCTTTTCTGCCCAAAATGCGCCTTTGGGGGCTAAAAAATGGGCAAAATCGGGGGTTTGATGTTACTGATTCGTCAACAGGGCGAAAATTCAAGTTATTTATTTAGTGCAAGTTACAGGGAATTGACGGGTTGAAAAGTGGTCTCCACAGGCAGGGGGGTGGGGTCAGGGCGGATTTTCGCTGTTTCTTCTCCTAATTCGGGAGGCGAGCTGGGAGTAGAGTGGGTTCGACCGGGCTGAGTTCCGAGGTGATTTTGGGGTCATGGTGGATTCTCCCTATCGATAGGGTGCGCCGAAGGAGCGTAATTATCTGCAAGGACTGGCCCCTTCGACGAGGCTCAGGGGGCTTTCGGCATGGCGGCCTGTTTAGGGGCCTGCTGATCCTTCCGAGATGCCGAATTTTCGGGTGTTTTAAGGCTCAGTGAGTGCATTGGCGATTCATCATCAGTTGACGATCTGCTTCCGGTCCAAGCGGCTGTTTGCTAGGATTCCATTATGCTTCGCTGCTTGGTTTCAGGCTTCCTTCTGATATCCGTCTGCTTAACTCTCGCTGTGGTTTCTCTGTGTCAGACCCCCACGAGCAACGTGACTACAACCCTGTCGAACAGGGAGGCTCGCAAGGCGGCCGTGAACATTATGGAAGCGACGGTTCCAACAGGATTGAACCCCACCGAATTCACAGTTCGAGTATCTGTCGGAGCTGATGGAACTGTACAGAATGTATCTAACTTGTACGCGCTTCCAAACTCATTGTTTGACGCCGCAGCGGATGCTGCTCGGCACTGGCATTTTCGTTCTGACCGAAATGGAGGCGATTCCAGCGGATTTGAAGCGGAGATAACCTTTCATAGTCCAGTAGCCGGCACGGTCACCACACAAGATGGAGCGCTAGTGGCCGGAGTGGTAGTTTCCGGCAGCGTATGGAAGGCTTGCTGTCCTTATCAGCGGGACATCATGACTACAGACAAGAGCGGCTCGTTCCGCATTGAGCACCCCGGTGCGGTCCTTCACTTTCTTCCAGACGATAGGTTCCAGCCGCGATCAATAGTTGTCACTTCCAAGATGTCAACCCTGAACGTGGCCCTTGACCCTGCGAGCAACAGCCTTCCCCTCCCACCTTGCGGCAAGCTGCAGCCCGGCATTGAGCGCATAGGTTGGGGACAATACGGCCTGCAGTTCGATGTGCCTCAGCACGACGCCCGGCTGTTTCGTGGCAAGGTTGATACCGATTACGTTGTCCACATCGTCAAGGCAAAGCACAGCAACGATCGCGTCGAGTTCTGGTTTGGGCCATATGCGATGGATTCCACGCCAGACGATGAACAATTCGTTGAATCGGAGACATTCGCAACTCGCAACGTGGTCAAGCGCCCGGATCCCGTTGGCGGTAGCGAAGGTGGAGTTATTGGTCGGGACACTTGGGGACGCCTGCCAAATGACAAGTCTTGGCGCCGCATGGCTATTCCCGGTGAGGGAGCCACGTATCAGGATGTTAACTCGGAAAACGCAGCACTATTTGACCGGATCATCAATTCTGCATGTTGGATCGAATATCCGAAGCGTTAATTTATGCAGTCAGTTCAAAATGCTCATCGAGTGCGTCTTGAGGATGAATTACCACGATTATTCCTCGAAAACGCCGATGCCACCTGTTGGAATTTTCGGTTGATGTGCAATCGCATTCCGGATGGAGGCGCGGCTCACGCCGCGTGGATTGATTTTTGGAAGGTAGGTTGACGGGCTTCATGCGGGGGTTGAACCCCCCCGCCTCCCTCCGATTGACCAGCCGGGAAACGCTACGGCCCGCTTGCCACTCCCGCCGGTAATATGCCGCTTCTCACTCAACTTTAGTAAACTCAACGGCAGAATGTATCTTTTTTCCCGTACGACTCGCCGCTTCCGTTCTGCCTTCCGTCTCGCCGTGATGGCCGGGATGGCCGTTGCCTCGCTCACCGTGTCAGCTCAGGGCACGCACCTGTGGACCCAGTCGCGGCTGGAGGAGTTTGAGAAAGGCACGCCGCAGGGCGTTGTGCTCACCAGCGACGGCCATCTGCGCACGGGGCCTGGCTTGACCGAGCTGGCGACCACGCCCTCGACCTACGTTTGGTCGGTGGCTGTGGACAAAAGCGGCACGGCCTACGTGGGAACCGCCTCTCCGGCGACTGTGCTGCGCGTGGGAGCAGACGGCAAGCCGTTCACGCTCTTCGAGACCAAAGACCTGGCCGTGCAGGTCGTACGCCTCGGGCCGGATGGCGCGCTCTATGCCGCTACCGTGCCCAGCGGCAAGGTCTACCGTCTGAAGGCCGACGCAACCGCCAAGCAGGATGAGGCCAGCGCCGAGGTCGTCTTCGACGCCGCCAAATTGGACGAGCCAACGCGCGGCGACGGCAAGGCCACCGGCAAAACTGCCGACGGCAAGACGGCTACGGACAAAAGCACGGAGAAGAGCGCAGACAAATCTGAAACAAAATCCGAAGCCAGATCGCACTACATCTGGGAGATGACCTTCGACGCTGCCGGGCGGCTTTACATTGCCACCGGCGGGCCGGGAGCGATCTACCGCGTAGATGCCAGCAAGCCCGGAGCAAAGCCGGAGGCTTTCTTCAAGAGCGACGAAGAGCACATCCGCAGCCTGGCTTGGGAAACGAAGGGGGCCGGGGACGCGAAGGCCAACCTGATTGCGGGCTCGGACGGAAGCGGGCTGGTTTATCGCATCAGCCCGGAGGGGAAAGGCTACGTGCTCTTCGAGGCGCCGCGCCGCGAGATCACCTCAGTGGCCGTGGCCGCCAACGGAACCATCTACGCGGCCAGCGTGGGCGACAAGAGCCACAACCCGCTGCCGCCGCTGACCGTGCAGGGAGTCGGCGCGGTCACCATG
>JBAVYF010000583.1:0-1861 GCA_049698655.1 Occallatibacter sp.
GTTCTCTGGTGCATACCGCTTGCACTGAACCAACATAACGCGCTGGCTGTCCTTAGCGACGCCATCGATGCCTGCGTCCGAGCCCGCCGGCGTGACCCAAGCAACCATGCCAGCCTCCGCAAACAGACTCATGACGTGCTGCTCGAAGACTCGTGGCGACATGCTCAGGAGCGTCTCCAGGATTGCTTCCTGATCTGCCGGCATGGATTGCCTACAAGGCGGAGTGATGTCCTTGACGATCGCCTCGCGGGCCTCGCGCTTGAGCTGCATTAAGGGGCTCTGTTACGTCTTGTGTGGCTGACAGGCGGTTACGGTTATCCTAGGCCGGTCTCATCTGGAGGGCCAGGCCATGAATCCAACCACCTCGTTGTTCACCGCTGCGCTGGGCTTGTCGGCCCCGTGGGAAGTGCTCGATGTCAGCTTCGATCTGAGCGCCGGGCGGATCGATTTCACCGTCGGCTGCGCTGCGGGGACGCGCTTCACCTGTCCGCACTGTGGCGCCGAGCATCAGCCGGTGCACGACACTCGCGCGCGCGACTGGCGGCATCTGAACTTCTTCCAGTTCCACGCCCATCTGCATGCCAAGGTGCCGCGGGTGCAGTGCGCGGCCTGTGGTAAGACCGCGCAGGTGGCGGTGCCCTGGGCGCGGGCGCAGAGCGGCTTCACGCAGCTCATGGAGGCGCTCATCGTCACCCTGTGCCGGGCCATGACGGTGCGCCAGGTGGCGCGCCTGCTGGGGGTGAGCGACATGCGCATCTGGCGCACCCTCGATCACTATGTCGAGCGGGCGCGGGCGCGCGAGGATTTCTCCCAGGTCCGCCACGTCGGCCTCGATGAGACCGCCGCGCGGCGCGGCCAGCACTACATCAGCCTGTTTCACGACCTCGAGGCCCAGCGCCTGCTGTTCGCCTGCGCGGGGCGCAAGGGCGAGGTCGTGGCGCAGTTCGCCGAGGACCTCGAAGCCCATGGCGGCTGTAGCGAAAACATCACCGACGTCTGCGTCGACATGTCCGCCAGCTACCGCGCCGGGCTCGCCGAGCACCGGCCCTGGGCGGCGGTGACCTTCGATGAGTTCCACGTCATCCAGCTGGTCAACAACGCCGTCGACGAGGTCCGCCGCCAAGAGGTCAAGGCCAACCCCCTGCTCAAGCGCAGTCGCTACCTGTGGCTGAAGGATCAGCGCCAGTGGAGCCCCAAGCAGCTGCGCCAGTACCTCGACCTGCGCCGCCTCAACCTCAAGACCCATCGCGCCTTCCGCCTCAAGGAGAGCTTGCGCGAGATCTTCCGCACAGCCCAGAGCCGCGCCGAGGCCGAGCTGCTGCTGGGGCAGTGGTACAGCTGGGCCCGGCGCTGTCGCCTCGCACCGATCAAGCAAGTTGCCAAGACCCTCAAGGACCACTGGCCGGGGCTGCTCAACGCCTTCGACTCCCAGCTCACCAACGCCCGCGTCGAGGCGGCCAACGCGCGGATCCAGGCCGCCAAGGCCAAGGCCCACGGCTACGGCACCGTGCGCCACCTCATCACCATCGCCTACCTGATTGCCGGCAAGCTGACCCATTTGCCCGCCTCGCCTTTTGGCCTGAGACAGGCCCCCAACGCGCTCATCCTAGCCGGATAGCCTTCATACACTACCCACACCAAACGTAATAGAGCCCATAACTCTCCCCTTCAGCAGCCCGGCTGGCCTCCAGCGCAAGCACGAAATCAGCGGTCCGCCGGAGTCCAATCCAGATCGTCTGGGGTCCGGGAAAACCGTCATGTTTGCGATTGAGGAAGCCGCCGCGGCCGGCGACATGCGGACCATCTGATCGAGCGAGGACAGCGTCTCGGGAGGCGGCTTGCGTTAAGTGAACAGATAGAC
>JBAVYF010000584.1:0-11504 GCA_049698655.1 Occallatibacter sp.
GGTTCACGTACTCGGTAACCACCGGATCGGTGATGAACCTGGTGCTCTTCTCGATCTGCATGGCGTACGTCCTGCCCATCTTGATCTCGGTGTCAGTCGAGTAGAAGTTTCTGAACCCACGGCCGCCGATATCGCGATTGCCCACTGCGTTCACGTCGTCAATAGAGCCCGGCTTCACGTTGATCTTCTGGCTGCCCGGCTCGATCACCTTGTCCGGATTGACGGTGGCCGCCGGGGTGTCGCCCTTTGCGGGGGTTGTTCCGGGAGCCGGCTGCTTTGAAGGCGCCGTGGCGGGAGTGTCCCCTCCGACGGGCATCGTTCCCGGAGCAGGCTGGGCTGTGGGGCTGTCTGATGGAGGAGTGCTCGGCGGAGAGTTACCCGAAGGAGCGGACTGCGCACAGGCCATTGCGGCCAAGGCCATCGCCAATCCCACCAGCACCGCAGCACGGGAAGCTCTGCGAACAGTCTTCATGGCCTCACCTCCGGCACAGTTCCATTCTCGCATCCTGGAGCCCGGCGCGCTGGGATGGAAATCACCGAATCATGAACAGTCCACTCACGGAAAAACCCCACCCTTGCGGATGGGGCTTTTGCTTTTGCCGACCAACGGGAGGCAGTTGGCCCCACCACAGGTGGCTAGTCGTAGTATTCCAGGCCGAGGTGGGTGATCAGCTCCGCGCCCATGATGTGGCGCAGCGTGTTCTTCAGCTTCATCGACTGAATGAAGAGATCGTGCTCCGGATAAAGGCCAGGGGCCGATTGCGGCGACTTCAGATAAAAGCTCAGCCACTCCCGAATGCCGATCGAGCGCAGCGAAGGAGTGCGCTTGGCCAGGTCAAGAAACAGCACCAGGTCGAGCGCGATGGGCGCGGCGAGAATCGAATCGCGGCAGAGGAAGTTCACCTTGATCTGCATCGGGTAGCCCAGCCAGCCGAAGATGTCGATGTTGTCCCAGGCCTCTTTTTCATCGCCGCGCGGCGGGTAGTAGTTGATGCGAATCTTGTGGTAAAGGTCTTTGTAGAGATCGGGGTAAAGCTCCGGTTGAAAGATGTAATCCAGAGAGCCCAGCTTGGACTCTTCCTTGCTCTTGAACGACTCGGGATCGTCGAGAACTTCGCCGTCGCGATTGCCCAGAATATTGGTCGAGAACCAGCCGGAGACGCCCAGCATCCGCGCCTTGAATGCCGGCGCCAGCACCGTCTTCATCAGCGTCTGGCCGGTTTTGAAGTCCTTGCCGCAGATGGGCGCCGCGTTGCGCTTCGACAGCTCAACCATGGCTGGCGTATCTACCGTCAGGCCCGGCGCGCCGTTGGCGAAGGGCACGCCCTCGCTCAGCGCCGCGTAAGCATAAATCTGCGAGGGCGCAATGGCGATGTCGTTGGTTTCGAGGCCCTTTTCGAAGGCCTCAATGCTCTCATGCACGGCCGTCGGCTTGATGAAGATCTCGGTCGAAGCTGCCCAGATCATCACCACGCGGTCAACGGTCTTCTTGAAGGCGCGAATGTCGGCGACGACCTGGTCGGCCAGGTCGCGCTTGTTCTTGCCCTTCTTCACGTGCGTGCCGTTGAGGCGCTTCACGTAGTACTGGTCGAAGACCGCCGGCAGAGGCTTGATCTTCTCCAGGTAGGGCTTAAGTTGCTCGAGCGTCTTCTCGTCCAGCACCGCCGCGTGCGTGGCGGCCTCGTAGACGTTGTCCTCGAAGATGTCCCATCCGGTAAAGACGAGGTCGTTCAGATCGGCCAGCGGGACAAAGTCCTTGATCCGCGGGGTGTTGTTGTCGGTGCGTTTGCCCAGGCGGATGGTGCCCATCTGCGTCAACGATCCGATCGGCTTGGCCAGTCCGCGGCGGACGGCCTCGACACCGGCGATCATCGTGGTGGCGACGGCGCCCAGGCCCACCACCATCACGCCCAATTTGCCCGTTGCGGGCGCTACCTTGTTTCCTGTCTTCTGGCTCCCTTGCTCTTCAGTTCCCATTGTTTCTCCTGATCAATTTTTGATTGCCGGAACTCCCGGCGGTTCAAACCCTCTTTACGCGGCCTCTGCCTGCCTGCCGCGCTTCACGTGCGCCCACACAAACCAAATGAACCCCGCCAGCAGCGCAAGTTCCACCGCCAGGTGAAAGCGATGGAAGGCTGCGTGAAAACGCGGGTCCGTGTGCCACGCCTCGCCCAGCTTCATGCCCGCATAGGCCAGCGCCAGGCACCACGGCCAGGAACCGACAAACGTATAAATGTGAAAACGGAGCTGCGGCATCTTGGCAATCCCCGCGGGAAATGCGATAAAAGTACGCACCACCGGCAGCAACCGCGCCAGCAACACCGTGATGGAACCGTACCGGTTGAAAAACTCCGTCATGATGTCCAGGTCGTGGTGGCTCATCAGCACCCACCGGCCGTAGCGCTCCACCAGAGGCCGCCCGCCCTTGGCGCCAATCCAGTAGGCCACCACCGAGCCCAGGTTGCAGCCCACAGCCCCTGCCGTCGCCGCCCAGAACAGGCTGAAGTGGCCCAAATAGACCAGATAGCCGGCAAACGGCATGATGATCTCGGAGGGCAGCGGAATGCACGCCGATTCGATTCCCATCAGCGCAACAATGCCGGCATAGCCGCCGGCGTCGATGACATGGGTTACGAATTGCACCAGAAGGGCAATAATCTTTTCATTCATGAGCGTACTCAGTATATAAGCCCGAGAGAACTGTTTGCCCATCTGGGGCGCGATACGGACGTAAAAGAGAAATGCACACGTCTGCATCTGCACTTTGCTAGGATGAATGGGGTGGCTGCAAGCTAGATTTGAGTTTGAGGAGGTTGCCTTGTCCGATTTTTCCCCTGTCTTCCCGCCGGTTCCGCTGACTCTTGAAGGCTCATTCCTGCTCCACCAGTTCTTCCGCTTCGATTGGAAGGCCTGGCGGTCCTGTGCGGACGGCGAACGCAAAAAGATTGCCGCGCAAGCCGTTTCCGCGCTTCAGCGTTTGGAACGCGCTGCGCCCAAAGAAGCGAATTTGGCCGCGCCCGTTCAGACGGCGCTCTTCTCCCAGCTTGGCCACAAAGGCGACTTGATCCTCGTCCACTTTCGCGATTCGCTCGAAGCCCTCAATCAGGTCGAACTCGATCTGGCTCAAACCGAACTCTACGACTTCCTCGATCTCCGCCATTCCTACGTCTCGGTCGTCGAACTCGGCCTCTACGAGTCCACGCGCAAAACCTACGAAGCCGCCTCCGCCAAGGGCTTCGAGCAGTTCTCTCCCGAGTGGACCGCCGAAGTCAATGCCACGCTAGCCCGCTCCTCTGCCGCCATGGCTCCGCGCCTCTTCCCCGCCGTTCCCGAAGCGAAGTACCTCTGCTTCTATCCCATGGACCGCAAGCGCGGCGAGCAGGTCAACTGGTATACCGTTCCCTTCGCCGACCGCCAGCGCATGATGCACGAGCACGGCCTCATCGGCCGCCGCTACGGCGATCAGGTGAAGCAGATCATCTCCGGCTCCATCGGCATGGATGATTGGGAGTGGGGCGTAGACCTCTTCGCCGACGACCCGGTGGTCTTCAAGAAACTGATCTACGAGATGCGCTTCGACGAAGTCAGCGCGGTGTATGCTCTGTTTGGGCAATTTTTTATTGGCGTGCGGCTGCCGGTGGACAAACTCGGCAGCTGGCTTAGCGGTAGCTTGTAGCTTGCTGTTTCTAGTTCTTAGAGCCTCGTACTAGCGGAGACAAGTATGCTTCAGGTCGAACCTACAGAAGAAGAGATTGACGCAGTCGAAAAACTCAGGGTTTTGGGAGATTTTGAGACCGTTCTTGCCCTAACGCAGGATATGCTGAGTCGCGCTCAGGATGAAGGAATCCGGATGCGGCTTTTATTTGACGTTCTCAATTGTTCGACACGACTTGATGCGGATAACGTCACTGAGAACGCAATGAAAGAGCTGGAAAAACTGCCAAAGCCAGAGTTTTCCCGCGTACTTGCCAATTTAATTCGCGCGAAAGCTGAAATCGACTTGGGCAGACCACAGGAAGGCCTAAAGCTCATTGACATGAATCTGGAAACGGGTTTCTTCGAGCGAGAGGACTTCCGCGTTCACAAATATCAGCTTTGTCTTTTCAGAGGCCAGGCACTCGTGCGTTTATCCCGTTGGGATGAGGCCTTTGAATGGCTCGAAAAGGCGCATGCAATGTATCCATCTAGAGCAAGCACGTCAGACGATACTACATTCCGGATTTATCGATGGGTAGAAACTGAAATACTACTCAACAAAGCGCATTGCATGATCGGCCTCAATAGATTTGATGAAGCGTACGAGCTTTCAAAGCAAGCCTACGAACGCGAAGAGGGCGACACGAAGACACTGGCGATGCTGTACATGGCCAACTGTAGAACGTCACAAGGAAAAATGACCGAAGCATTGAATTTGTTTATTGAAATCCAGAAGAAGCTTCCTTGCAGGACGGTGCGAGACGAAAATATTCAAGATGGAATTGAGCAATGCATGGATTACCGAGAGAAATGCAAACCACAAAGTAACCCTTCCTAGAGTCGCTTATAGATCTGCGGGGGGGAGGAATACCGACAATGCCTACGTCAAAGACCGCCAAGAAGATCACTGCGAAGAAGCAATATCGAGCTCCACACAGAAGCCGAATCCTGCGCGGTCCGCTCGCCCCCGAGCGAATAGCCGCCATCCTCAAGAGTCTCGACGAAGCCTATCCACGAGCCGAGTGCGCGCTCACGCACCGTTCGCCCTGGGAACTGCTGGTCGCGACAATCCTCTCCGCCCAATGCACCGATGTGCGCGTGAACATGGTCACTCCAGAGCTCTTCCGCCGCTTCCCTACCCCGGCGGCGATGGCCAAGGCGACACTGCCTCAGTTAGAAGCCCTCATCCGGACTACGGGATTTTTTCGCAACAAGGCCAAGTCGATTCAAGGCGCGGCGCGCAAGATCATCGCCGACTTCAACTCTCAAGTCCCGCAGACTCTCGCCGAGATCATCACTATTCCCGGCGCGGCCCGCAAGACGGCCAACGTCGTCCTCGGCGTCGCCTTCGGCAAGGCTGAAGGCGTGGTAGTGGACACGCACGTCTTCCGCATCGCGCGCCGTCTGGGCCTGGCCAAAGGTGAGACGCCCGAAAAGGTCGAGCAGGAGTTGATGCGGATTCTGCCGCAAAGCCGCTGGATCGGCTTCTCCCATCAGATCATCCATCACGGCCGCGCGGTTTGCGAGGCGCGCAAACCCAAATGCGACCGCTGCAATCTGGAGCAGCTTTGCACGTCGAAAGACAAGACGTGGCGGAGTTAGCGGAAGTGTCGACGGGCGATTTGGATTCGTGGTTTCCCAGGTCCCAAAATAGGGACTTGGGGCACCCATCCAGGGAATGCTACGACGAGCAAACGATCTCAAACTGCAGCTGAACTTGATCTGAGCCAGGCGTCTGCTGGAACCCGCAACTTAGCAAGACTGCGATGGAGGCCGGATTAGCCTCAGTGGTGTGCGCCACTATCTTTCTTGCGCCGAGCGCCCATGCGCGGTCCACGAGAGCTTGAACTAGCTCCTTGGCCAACCCTTTATTTCTCCATTGTTCACAGATGGAGTAACCAATCTCCACGCAGCCTGCATCGTCGGGCGCTCCCAGGTAGCCGCCGCATCCAACCAAAGCCGCCGGGGCGCTGCCTTGCAGAATCGCGTACCAGCCATACCAGCCAACCGCACTCGGCCCGCCCTCGATCATTTTCTCAAGGAAAAACTGGATCGCACCGCGGTCATATTCGCCGGGTGGCCAGTCCGGAGGGATACGCACTCGAAGATGGGCCGCAAACGCCACAGGGTCGTCCAACTCCAGGCGTAGAGTCTCCTGCGTGGCTGGCGTCAGCCTGAGCCGAGCCGTCAGAATGGAGTGCGAAGTCACCACCGCACCATTTCCTTGGCCAGAGCAGGACGGAGCAGGACACGCTCCACAGCGGCGATCAGCCCAGAAATATCAGAAGGCTCGGCTTCGGCTGCGGGCGGCCAATCGAGTTCGCGCAGGGTCTGGCTGGTGATAGGACCGATAGAAATTGCCGGAACTCCTGCAATGGGCCACGCGACCCGGGCTGCGCGCGCTGCTTCGGCCAGATGCGTTGCGCTGGAGGAACTGGTGAAGGTAGCCGCGTCGAGTCTGGCAGCAACCGCACGGCGCAGTTGCTCCGGCGCGGCTTTGGGTAGGACGTTGCGGTAAGCCTCCACCACATCGACCTTCGCGCCTGCTGTTCGCAAGCCGTCGGGAATCACATCCCGCGCAACGGCGGCCCGCGCCAGCAGGATTCGTTGGCTGGAACTTCGATTCTGAAGCGATTGCAACAATCCCTTGACCAAACTTTCCGCCACGTAGGCTTCCGGTACAAAGGCAACCCGCAACCCTGCCTTGCGCGCCTCGGCAGCCGTCGCTTCGCCCACCGCGGCCACCTTCAGCCAGGCAGGCTGCGCCAGCGCAATCCCCAATGCCGTCGCCCGCTCGGCGAGCGCTCGCACTGCATTGGCGCTGGTCAGGATGAGCCAATCGTAGCTGCTGAGTTGGCGGAGAGCCGCATCCAGCGGCCCCAGATTAGCCGGCGGACGAATCTCCAGCACCGGAACCTCGACCGGCTCGGCGCCCAGCGAGCGCAGCCCTTCGCTGAGCTTGCCGGCCTGATGAAGAGCGCGAGTCACCAGAACCCGGCGCCCTGCCAACGGCAGCGACTTCACCGCAAACCTCCGGCCGCGTCAGCCGCAAGCAGCGGACCCGCTCCCGCATCGATCAGTTTTTGCGCTGTCCGGCGGCCCAGCGCAACGGGGTCCGCGTCCGCATGAGGCGCGCGATGATAAACGCGCACGGTCTTTCCGGTCTCCGGAGCGGCAACAACGGCAAAGATCTCGTCCCATGGGTCGGCTCCGCCGCCAGCCGCTTGCTCCAAACTCGCGCGGCAGTGAATGCCGATAGGAACCTGGCAGCCGCCGCCGAGAGCAGCCAGCGCGGCCCGCTCGACCGTCACGGCAAAGCGCGTCGCCGCATCGTCGAGAAATGCGACCGCCGCAATCGTCGCCGCGTCGTTTTTGCGGGTCTCGATGCCCAGCGCGCCCTGGCCTGCCGCCGGGCAAAACTCCTTCGGTTCCAGCCGCTCGCGAACCCACTCGGTTTTTTCCAGACGGTCAAGCCCCGCCGCGGCCAACAGAATCGCATCCACCTGCCCCTCGGCCAGCTTGCGCAGCCGCGTGTCCACGTTACCGCGAAATTCTTGCGCCTCAATGTCGGGCCGGAGCGCCTTCAATTGCGCCCGGCGGCGCTGGCTGCTGGTGCCAACGCGCGCGCCCAGCGGCAACGCGGCCAGATTCTCAAAGTTCACCGAAACGAAAACGTCTCGTGGGTCCACGCGCGGAGGCGTTGCCGCCAGCGTGAAGGGCGCGGGCAACTCGGTGGGCAGATCCTTGAGTGAGTGCACGGCCAGGTCCACGCTTCCGGCGGCCAGCGCTTCCTCAATCTCCTTGGTAAACATTCCTTTGGAGCCGACCTGCGCAAACGTCACTTCCTGCAGCCGGTCGCCGGTGGTCTTGATGATCTGAATTTCGACAGAGTGGCCCTGGCCGCGCAGCAAGGAGGCAATATGCTTTGCCTGCCACAAGGCCAGTTGCGAGCCACGGCTTCCGATGCGCAGGTTCATTTGCGGCCCGCCTCGCTGGTCTCGCTCACTTGCGCTTCCTCCGTGTCGGGATTCCCGGCGCTCGCTCGATTCCCGGCCGTAGCAGCGTCCTGCTCAGTCGCGCCCGCAGGCAGAGACCAGGTCTCACAGAGCGCTTCCAGACGCACCGCATCGTTCTCACGGGCAGCCTGTTTGAGTGCCTGCATGGGCGGATGGAGAAACTTGTTGACCAGCCCGCGGGTCAGCGCCTCGACCGCCGCTATCTGCTCCGCATTCAGCGGACCGAGCCGGGCCTGCGCGCGCTTGAACTCCGCCTGGCGAATCTCCTCGGCCTGGCGCTGCAGGGCTACAATCGCCGGAGCCACATTGACGGTGAGCAGACGCTGGTGGAATCGCTCGACCTCGCCGGCAATCAGCGCCTCGGCGTCCTTGGCCTCGCGGCTGCGCTCGGAGAGGTGCGCAGCAGCCACCTGCTGCAGGTCGTCGATGTCGTAAACAAAGATGCCCTCCAGCTTGCCCATTTCCGGGTCCACGTCGCGAGGCACGGCAATGTCGATGAAAAACATCGGCCGGTTGCGGCGGCGATGCAGAAACGCTTGGCCGTGCTCGCGGTGAAAGATGGGGTGCGGCGCGCCGGTCGAGCTGATCACGATGTCGGCCTGGCTGGCGGCCTCGTAAAGCTCTTCAAATGGAATCACCTGCCCCTGAAACGTCTCGGCCATCCGTCGCGCGCGCTCCAGTGTGCGGTTGGTCACCAGAATCGCCCCCGCTCCCTGCTGAACGAGATGCCGCGCGGCCAGTTCGCTCATCTTGCCCGCGCCGACCAGGAAAACCGTGCGCCCTTGCAGCGATCCGAAGATTTTCTGCGCCAGTTCCACGGCCACCGAGGCGATGGAGACCGAGTTCGAGCCAATCTCCGTCTCCGTGCGAACCCTCTTGGCGGCGGCGAAGGTGCTCTGCAACAGGTGCTCAAGCTGCCCGCCCACGGTGCCCGAGGCGCGGGCCACGGCGAAGGCCTCTTTGACCTGGCCCAGAATCTGCGGCTCGCCCACCACCATCGAGTCCAGGCTGGCGGCCACGCGAAAGAGATGCCGCACAGCCTCCTGGTCGCGATGTTCGTAGAGGTGCGGAGCCAGCAGCGCCGGGTCAAGGCCAAAGTGCCGATGCAGGAAGCTGGCCAGGTCAGCCGATGGCGAGTCGACGGCGGCCAGAATCTCCACGCGGTTGCAGGTGGAGACGATCATGCACTCGGCGACACCAGGCACTGCGGCCAGGGCGCGCGTGGTCTCCGGCAGGTCCTCGCGGGAGATGGCGATGCGTTCGCGCAGCTCGATGGGCGCGGTCTTGTGATTGACGCCGATGAGGGCCAGAGTCATCACGGACCATACCTGTGAATCCGGCTGAAGACATTGGCCGCTATCACGGCCAACATAATAAGGAAGACCGCGCCGGAGAGATAAGCCGCCCGGCGTCCGCGCAGGCCGGCGGTGCGGCGAACAAAGAGCAGGGTTACGTAAACGGCCCACAGGACGAAGGAGGCGATAACCTTGGGGTCAAGGAAGTAGGCCGCGCCAAGCGGCGTCTCCTGCGCCAGGACCGAGCCGATGACCAGACCGACGGTCATGCAGGGAAAACCAAACTCAAGCGTCGCGTGGGCGATGCGCTCCAACGTGTCGAGGGGCGGCAGCCAGTCCAGCGGAAGCCACCAGGAGTCCTCGCCGAGCTTGTGCTTGCTCTTCAGGCGTCGCTCCTGGACCAGGTAAAGCACCGAGGCCAGAAGGCTGAAGCCCAGGGCGACATAGGCCGCCATCAGCGCGGCGATGTGCGCCACCAGCCAACTGGTCCGCACCCCTTCGGAGGGGAAGGTATAGCGCTCGGTGCCCAGCGCGGGCACTAAAACGATAAAAAAAGTGATGGGTAACGCGAAGATTCCCAAAGAGATGGCGTCGTAAAGCCACCAAACCAGAAAAAACAGGCCGGCCACGGCGAAGCCCAGCAGCGACTCAACCTCGCGCACGTTCACCGGCACCAGGCTATGGGCCTGAACAAGCATTTCAACCACCGAGACGAAGTGGAAGAAGAAGGCCAAGCCGGCCAGATGGATACAGCTCTGCCGCCAGTGTGTCCGTCCATAAAGAACAGCCGGAAAAACAGCCACAGCGGCCGCCGCATAGAGGATCGCCGCAACTTGGAGCCAAAGCAAATACATCTGATTTTCACCTTACTGGTGCAAACACTCAGTATACCGTGACGCAAATCACCAGGCTGGGCTCGGAATCGGCTTTGCCGTTCTCCACCCTGTGCGTTCTTACCTTAGGGCCTGTTAACACTACTCAGGTGGTGGCGACGGGAGCCAATTTTTCTCATATCGAGGAGTGAGGAGCGACGGATACCGGGCGTCTCCTAGCGACGATTAACGAAGAGATGAGGAAAATTGGCCCCGTCCCTTCGGGTTGCGGCGAAAACCGGGGTCCCCGGCGACAGGTCTTCGTCGCTGGGGTGGAAATCCGGCCATACTTCATTCTCGCCCTAGACGGTGGTCCCGCCACAGCCTTCGGGCTCGGCTTCGTCTCCACCCCACGGACGAAAGACCTGTCCGTGGGGGCCCCGGTCTGGCCGGATTTTCGCGCGCAATCCGGGGTCCTCAGCGTGCGGTCTTTGCACGCTGGGGTGGAACGCCATCCGCCTGAGTAGTGTTAACAGGCCCTAGTTGTCTCCCCTCAGAGGGTGGGGCGGGGAACAAACCGGAAACGACCGGCGGACACTATACTTATCTACGGCAGGGTGCGCTTTGAGCCGCCTGCTGAGAGCGGCATTTTGCCGCCAGGGAGCATGAATTGATGACTGCAACCACCCCCATTCAGGACATGGATCTGGAGTTCGACAACGGGAGCTTCGATTCCGCCTCGTTCGCAGCGGCAACTTTGGCGAACTGGCAGGCGCTTGCCGCCGTGATTGACCATACTCTGCTGAAGCCCGACGCCACCCGCGACCAGGTGGAGAGCCTGTGCGACGAGGCAATTCGCTACCGCTTCGCCTGCGCCATGGTGAACCCGGTGTGGGCTTCCACGGCCGTCGGCGTTCTGTCCGGCACCGGCGTTCCCGTAGGCGTGGTAATTGGCTTTCCGCTGGGCGCGTCGCTGGTCTCCACGCTGCGCCAGGAGGCGGCGGCGCTGAGCAAGTTGGGCGCGCGCGAACTGGACATGGTGATCCCCATCGGCCTGCTCAAGAGCGGCAACCACCAGGCCGTGCAGCACACTATCCACGCAGTGGTCACCGTTGCCCACCATCACGGAGTGCTGCTCAAGGTGATTCTGGAGACCGCGCTGTTGAGCATGGAAGAGAAGCTGCGCGGGTCGGAACTGGCCATTCAGGCCGGAGCGGACTTTATCAAGACCTCAACAGGCTTTGCCTCCAGCGGCGCAACCCCGGCCGACGTGGCTCTGATGCGCGGCGTGGCCGGCAGCCGATGCGGAGTGAAGGCCGCGGGCGGCATCCGCACCCTGGCCAACGTGAAAGCGCTGCTGGAAGCCGGCGCCACCCGCATCGGCGCTTCCGCCTCGGTAGCCATTGTGCGGGAGCTGGGAGCGGAGTAGGCATCTGAAGTGTCGTGTGCTGGGCCTGCCGGATCAAGATGCCGATTGTGAAGCGAAGGGATGACATTCCATGAGCGACACTCTGTCCGTGGACCGTTTTGAATCGGCGACGATTATCCTTCCTGTCATGAACGAGACCATCTCCCTGGAAGAGACTGTCAGGATCATTTTACGAGACGTCAAGGATCGCATCGATGAGATTCTGATTGTGGTTTGCGGGCGGACGACACCGGAAGCGATGGCCACAGTAGACCGC
>JBAVYF010000585.1:0-1660 GCA_049698655.1 Occallatibacter sp.
GTGGGAACGTGGCGAAAAGCAGCCGCGTGGACCAGCCGCCAAACTGCTCACCCTCGCCGCCAAAAACGGCATCGCAGCCATCGCATGAGCCACTACGCGACAGGTGTTCGAGGGGCGGTTGAAATCGAGTCAGAGTGAACGGCAAGACCGCGCTACCCGCCAGATTGAAAGTCATTCTTTCCAGAACATCAAACGCTGCCATGCAGTCTTCGGTACTGATTGATTGGCAACCGCGACAATTTCGTCTTTAATCCTGTCGTATTCTGTATCAAGAATAGTGGCAGGATTAGACAATGTACCGAGTGTCAATGGTTCTGCGTAGGAATAGTCTTCCATTGCTTTGCGCCAGGACTTTTGAAGGTCAAGCAGTGGAAGGTCTTTGGTAATGAAAATCCGATCGCTGAATATTCGTATCGAATTGTCTTGTATAGGAGCTATCGCAGAATACCGCTGCCGGTCTTCATTGTTTGCGATCCCCGACGGAACACTGCTGGTGCTCATGTACGCTTGCGATAGTGCAGACAACAGTTCTCGATATTCTGCCTTTTTTGAATCGAGAATCCATCGTTCACGCTCCCGCGATTGAGTGAGCAAATGAACACCGAATGCACCGATGAAGCCCGCAACAATTGGACTCCACCAAACAGCGGTTGTCCGCACAATGGGCCAGAAGTCTTTTGTCTCAAGCATTAGTTGTTTCCCGGTAGCGATTAGTATATAGGAACAGGACTACTAGAGGGCGGGCCTGGTGCTGTCTGAAAAGTGCGTTGAAGAGAGTTTTCCGTCTTTTCGCCTATTTCACTACGAACTGATCCGACGAGTTTTATCAAGCAACTCCCTCAATTGATCCTCGAGTTTCTCGTCGCTCATATCTTTGATCGCACTCACACGTGATCCACTGCGTCCATCAGCCAAGATTTGGCCGCTGAGGCTATCAACGCGAAACTGAATTTGCCCCTCAAAATACATATACCAAATAGCGAATGGCCTTGGATTCAACAATCTGCGTACGGTTCGCTCAATCCTCCCCGCCTGCACTCGTTGTTCAGTCTCCATATCGAATATTTCGCTCGAAACCGCCATTCGCCAAGTGTATAACAATTCAACGCAGATTTCAGATAGTACCGGCCGGGTACAGAGAAAGGCCGAAGTATTCAGCGGGAGGGTGAAACCCGGTGGGTGGCACACCCTTCCGGCGTTTACTTCCCTGGGCCACCTGCCAAATGCTAGCGAACGTGAAGCTGTTCATGCAGAGAGTTTCCAAACGCCTAACGGAATAGCAGCAGTATAATAGGGGTGTGAAAGTGAAAAGGCAGGACGAAAGTGCAGGAAGGTCGCAGCCGGAATATATCGAAGGGCAAGAAGCGTTTCAGTGTTTTGACGCTCTAATGATGGCCTTGGTCTCTGCGACCTGTTCCGTGATTGAGCAACGGGAATAAGCGTGCCGCAAAAAGGTTGAGGCAAATCCCAAAAGGCGCGGGTCAAAACCGAAGAAGACCGTATAATTCAAAGGTGAGGACTGACATGGATAAGCCGAAGCGTCCTTGGGGTCTGACGTTGGTTGCGATCCTCCTTATAGTCTGCGGACCGGGAGTGCTTTTATATGGTCTAGGTTTCGCTCTGGATGGCTATTACGCCAAAGGCGCGGGAGGAATCACCC
>JBAVYF010000586.1:0-2315 GCA_049698655.1 Occallatibacter sp.
GGCTTCCACACCCACCAAACGATCGTCTTCCCAGGCCACCGGAATGCCCCCGCCTCCGCAGGCGATCACGACGACGCCGGCGTCGAGCAGCGACGAGATCGCTTCGATCTCTAGAATTCGCAACGGAAGAGGCGAAGGCACGACGCGGCGGTAGCCTCCTGGCGAGACTTCGCGCATGATCCAGTCTGGCCTGTCGCTGTGGATGCCGGCGAGCTCGTTCGCGTCATAAAAAGACCCGATCGGTTTGCTGGGATGCTGGAAGTCCGGGTCGTCGCGATCCACGAGCACCTGGGTGATCACCGTGGCCACTACGCGCTTGATTCCCTCGCGGCGGAACAACTCGTAAGCCAGCCGCTGGATCATGTAGCCCATGCCGCCCTGGCAATCGGCGTCGCAAGTGTCGAGCGGCAAGTGCGGAACGCGCCGATCGCCCTCCTCGACGCGAATCAGGATGTTACCGATCTGCGGTCCGCTGCCGTGGGTGATGACGATCCGTGAACCGGCGTGGAACAGAGGCTTGAGATGTTCGAGCGTCTCCGCCGTGTGGGCAAACTGCATGGGAATGGTGCCGGATTCGCCGGGCCTCGTAATGGCGTTGCCGCCCAGGGCGATAACAATCGTTTCGGTCATGGTCTTAAGAGCCTGTCATCTCATAAACAACTTCTTGCTCCGACATGGTCAGCGCCATGATCGCCTTGGCAGTGTGCAGGCGGTTTTCCGCTTCATCGTACACCACAGAGTGCGGGCCATCGATGACCTCGTCCGTCACCTCGTTGCCGCGATCGGCGGGCAGCGGATGCATGTACAGAGCATTTTCCGCAGCCAATTTCATGCGCTCGCCATTGCAAATCCAGTGCCGGTATCCTTCAGCGATCCGCAGGGACTCCTTGGGGTTCGTTCCCATGGTGTCGAGACAGCCCCAACTCTTGGGAATGACGATGTCGGCGTCGCGAAACGCGTCGTCCATGTTGTCCACGATCTCGAACTTAGTTCCGGCGCGCCGCGCGTTCTCTCGCGCCGCCTCGACCGTCTCCGGCATCAGCGCGTACTCGGGTGGATGCGCCAGCACAACGTCCAGTCCGAAGCGCGGCATCAACATGATCAATCCTTGCGGCACGCTGAGCGGCTTGGCGTAGCTCGGCGCGTACGCCCACGATACCGCCAGCTTGCGTCCGCGGAGGTTGCGTCCAAGTCTCTCGCGGATAGTCATGAGGTCGGCCAGCGTCTGGCAGGGATGGTCGACGTCGCACTGCATATTGATCACCGGCACATCCGCCCAGCGCGCAACTTCGCGCATGTACGCGTTGCCCTCGCCCGGAATCAAGTCGTGACGGATGGCGATGGCGTGTCCGTAGCGGGAGAGAATGATTCCTGTGTCCTTCGCGCTTTCTCCATGGGAGACTTGCATTGCATCGGAGGTCAAGAAATGGGCGTGACCGCCAAGCTGCGTGATTCCCGCCTCGAACGAGTTACGCGTGCGCGTGGACTTGTCGAAGAACATCAGGAAGATGGTCTTATCGGACAAATAGCGATGTGGTACGCCCGTTTTGAACTTGCGCTTCAAATCGCCGGATACGTCGAGCAGGATTTCAATCTCTGCTTCCTTGTATTCTTCCGTAGTGATGTAGTCCTTGCCTTTAAACAGCGCCTTTTTCGTTTCCAATGAACTCCTCTTTCTCGAAACTGGTGTCCGAATTTGAAATTGATGATCTAAATCGGCCAAGTTGCTGGCGCATATTTCACACTTGAAATGAGTGCCTGTAGCCTGTTCTTATTAGCAGCCCCACGCCTCAAAGAGCTCGTCGAACTGGAAGGTCCGCCTGCTGAGCCAACCTTTGCCTTCTTGAAGCTTATCTTTTAGCACGGGAGGATTGAACACCAACCGAGGCTTTGAGAGAAAAAGGAAGCTCCTCTTACGAGGCCAGGCCCAGTCCCGATGCAACGGCTGCAGCAAACTGATGTGACCGTTTAGCCAGTGCTTGTCCTTGACTTTTTGTACTATCTGCAGCAAGTCTTTCCATGTTTCTACGACTTCCACTTGCTCAATCTTCGCGATGTAGCTGATGCCCACCTGCACGCCCGGATGCCTGCGGGCAATACGTTGCCCAAGGTGCGGAGCAAAATAGAGCGCCTCAGCCAGCCGACTACCCTTTTGGTAGTGGCATCCGTACATCTGCGCGTGCAGAAATAGCGCCAGCGTCTCCTCGTTGTTGATTTCCCGTGCGTAGATTTCCACTGATTTATTTGTTTTGATCATAGCGTGCTCCTCCAGATAACTGAGCAAGTCCCGGCTGACAAACCGGGCTCGGTTGTCC
>JBAVYF010000587.1:0-4150 GCA_049698655.1 Occallatibacter sp.
AACAGCGCGATTGCGATTTTCCTCATGTGACCTCCACAAAATGCAGGGGTCTCTCGACCCCTCATCACTTTCTACAATTCCAAAGTAACCCTCCCGCGCGGTGACACGGCCGGAGGTCGGGGACTACTGTGCATGCTCGAAGGCTGTCACGCATTATCACCGTGAGGCTGAGCAAAGGCAGGTGGTTAGCCTACCATGGGAACACCACGGCAGACACAAAGTTTCTTCTGCAAGAAGAATCGAAAGTATCCCGCCTCCGGGCCATCGTGAGAGCCCCAAAAGGGAGCCGTAGCGCAGAGCATCCCCCGGTCCAGCGTCAACTGCCGCTCCTGCTTGTGTATCGCCCGGCCAGGAAGTGATGAGTCTGTCAACTGGTTGCCGACGCTCAGTTGAAAGCTTGTCTCCTCGGTTTGAGTTGTCAAGTCGTTGTTTATGAACGACTTGCGAAAAATCCAGTTGGATGTTTGCGCGCCATACGCCATACATTGCGCTGGGCCTGTGCGTTATGTACGTTAGGTTACCTTCATGGAAACTTTGGTGCCATGGGACAGACGGGAAAAATCCGGTAAGACGGTTAAAATCCGGTAAAGTGAATTTGACCCTATTGGGGCTCTGGGTGCCGTCTATGGATGCTTCGAAGTCCGTGTTACCGCTTTCGTCTGCTCGTTCCAAGCCGGCATCACAGCGGCAGGAAGTACGTTGCGCAGTGCGTTTTCCGCTTGCATTGCCCGTGATGCTGTCGTCCGGCAAAAAAGAGATTGCCGCCGTCACCCAGAATGTTTCTGCCAGCGGCGTGGCTTTTGAGATAGATAGTTCGATGCAAACGGGGATGGAGATCCGTTTTTCTCTGCGTATGCCAAGTGCAGTGTTGGGTACCCCGCACGATGTTCTGGTTCAATGCCGGGGACGTGTGGTACGCTGCTCTATGAACCAAAGTAACTATCTGGCTGCCGCCACCATCGACGATTATCAATTTGCCGAGCAGTGACAGCCGGAACAGGTTTGGCAACAACCCCTTTTTGCTTGGCAAGAACCATTTTATGGATTTATTGGACGATTCTCCAGAAGGCGAAATCCACGGCGCTCCGGTCAAACCGGGGACCATCCGAGTCATTCTTGCGGATTCCCAGGCGATCTACCGCGTCGGCATTCGCAAGGTCTTCGCGCTTGAAGACGATCTTCGCGTCGTGGCCCAGGCCGATTCCCTGGAGAATTTGCAGTCAGCCATCGAACGTTATCCCACCGACATTGTCCTTTTGGAGGGCAGCCTGCTGGCCGGTACGGCCAACGCCATTCCCGGCCTGCTGCGCGCCGCCCCCGATGTGAAGCTGATTGTGCAGGTTGTGGCAGCCGATGAAAACCAGACCGTCGAGCTGTACCGCCGCGGCGTTCGTGGCATCGTCGGCCGCTCCATCTCGCCTGACCTGTTGGTCCGCTGTGTGCGCCGCATCGCCGCCGGAGAGACCTGGATCGACAATCAATCGGTCAGTTGGGTCATCGAGGCCTATCGCGCCCAGGCCTCCGCTCTGGTCAACCCGCGCGTCCAGCCCAAGCTCTCGCCCAAGGAGAGGGCCATCATTACCTGCATTACCCAGGGCAAGCGCAACAAGGAGATTGCCTTCCAGTTGGGAACCACCGAGCAGGTAATCAAGAATTATCTGCGAAAAATCTACGACAAGCTGGGCGTCAGCGACCGGCTTGAACTGGCTCTCTATTGCCTGCACAGCAAGATTATTCAGACCGATGCGGATGAGGTATTGCTGGCTCAGAAGCTGGTGAGCCAGTAGCCGGATTTATCGGCCTGCGCTGTACTGTCATCTACTCCCGAGCCTATACCGCATCGACGCTACCTCGCAGTGACCTCGCGCCAGCTCCAGCAAACGAATCAACTCCGCCAGCTCCGCCTGTTTGAGCCGCCCCAGCAGTTCTGCTGGAAGACGTAGGATTACCGGGTCCATCTTACGCAGCAGCAGGAGCCCGGCCGCGGAGATTTGCGTCCAGACCACGCGCCGATCATGAGAGTCGCGCTGCTGGCGAATCAGCTTGAGCGCCTTGAGCCGCGTCAGCAGGCGCGTAATGTCCGGCTCAGCGGTAATCATGCGGCTGCCGATGGCCGCGCAGGTAAGCCCTGCCGGTTGCGCCCCGCGCAGGATCCTGAGCACGTTGTACTGCGTCGAGCTCAGGCCCCAGGCGCGGGTCTTCACGTGAAGGGCGCGGTTGAGGCAGTCGGAGGTGCGCAGCAGATTCAGCAGAGCCTCTTCCGCCAGGCTTGCAAAGGGGCGTTCCTGCGCGATTTCCAGCTTCAATCCTGCCATCGAAGGTCTTCCCCATAATGGTGGAAAGGTTGAGAAAAAGTCTTTGCTTTGAAAGTGCGTGACTGGCAGGCCGAGGTTTCAACCCCGACAGAATCCTAAAGCCATGCCCCTTCAACGCGACAGTTCTCCCCGCAGCCCGAAGAGCCAAGCTCCCTCAGCCCATACCGGCTGTGGAGCGGCGATCCGGTCCGTTTACTGCTTGATGATTTCCAGCTCGATGATCAGCTTGACCTCGTCGCCTACCAAGGTCGCAGGGAATTTGGTTGCAATCCCGTAGGCGGTCCGGCTGAGGGTGGTGGTGGCTGTGAAACCGGAGTGCGGTTTATGGTCCGTCATGCCCGCTACCGGAGTGCTGGGGCCTTCCACATCGAGCACCACGGGCAAGGTGATGCCGTGCAGGGTCAGGTTGCCGTTCACCGTCAGCTTGCTGCCATTCTTCACCACGCTGGAGCTGGTGAAGGCCGCGGTGGGGAACTGGGCGACATCGAAGAAATTGGCGCTCTTCAGGTCCGCGTCGCGGTTCGACACGCCGGTGTCCACGGTGGTGGCATCAATGGTGACCGTCACGGTGGACTTGGTGATATCGGCTTCGTTGTAAACCAGGGTGCCTGTTACTCCCCCAAAGTGCCCATGCACGTTGGAGACTCCGCCGTGGCGTATGGTGAAATTGACCCCGCTGTGGGCCGGATCGGTGGTCCAGGCTGAGGTTTGCGCCAGGGCCAGGGGAGCCGCAAGCGCCAGAATGCCGGTCAGAATTGCCAAACGCTTCATTGCATAATCCTTTCGTTGCCGGCCGCGGGGCCGCTGTGAGGGTTAGGGAAGAGAGGAGCGCTCTCGCCGGATGTGCGCAGAAATCGGTGATCTTCCGCGCGAAATCATCTTCAGTAATTTCGATGCTGGACGATTGTTATTTGTTGCAACAATTATTGTCTGGTTCCTTTAGACCAGCTTTGAGAAGGAAGTTTTGGACTCTGTTTCCTGTTCCCTGGTCCCTGTCCCCTGTCCCCTGTTATTCTCCCGTTTATGTCCGTTTTGAACGACTTCCAGCGCCTCACCCGGCCCCAGCGCCATACCTTTGTTGCCGCCTTCCTGGGCTGGACGATGGATTCGCTCGACTTTTTTCTACTGGTCTTCTGCGTCAAAGCCATCGCCGTGGACTTCCACACCCAGCCCTCGGCGGTGATGGGCGCGGTCTTTTTGACCCAGGCCTTCCGGCCGGTGGGCGCTGTGCTCTTCGGTGTTCTGGCCGACCGTTATGGCCGCCGCCCGGTGCTGATGGGGAATATCCTGAGCTTCTCGGTGATCGAGCTGGCCTGCGGCTTTGCGCCCTCGCTCGCGGTGTTGCTGGTGCTGCGCGCGATATTTGGTCTGGCGATGGGTGGCGAGTGGGGCGTGGGTGCGGCGCTGGTCTTTGAGACCCTGCCTGCCAAGGGCCGCGGCGCCTTCTCCGGCATCTTGCAGGAGGGCTACGCGCTGGGCTCCATCCTGGCCGCGGGCGCCTTTGCTCTCTTCTTTAACGGCTTTATCATGCCAGGCCTGCACTTCCATGCTCTCGTCTTGCCTGGGCTGCACGTCCCTGCGATTGGCTGGCGGGGGCTGTTCATCCTGAGCGCCATGCCGGCCCTGCTGGTCTTTTATGTGCAGGCGCGGGTAGCGGAGTCGCCGGTCTGGCTGGAAGGGAAGCAGAAGCGGCTGGCTCGCTCTGCCGGAGACGCCCGGAGCGCCAAGGCTGAGGACCTGGCCCGCCTGCTGGCCTTCCTGCCCACCTTTCTCTTCCTGGTGTTGTTGATGACCGCCTTCATGAGTTTCTCGCACGGCACCCAGGACGTGTATCC
>JBAVYF010000588.1:0-2022 GCA_049698655.1 Occallatibacter sp.
CCCCGGAACTTCCCCGGAACTTCGTGTCCCCGGAACTTCCCCTTCGCCAGCCTTACCCAACCGCGCGCCGCCCTTGCTCTAACCGCCGACGGTCGCTATTCTCTGCTGAGCAAATGGAGGGCCGAACAAGATTGCGCGTGTCCCCGGAACTTCCCTTGAATAATCAGCGTCTAGCAGAGGACGTTTTCTCCAAGCGGACACCAGCCAAAGCTGTTTCATCATAGTCGCGGTTCATCTTTTGGCGCCAAGCCCTTTCCTGTCTCTTGGCAGCCTCCTTTTCAGGGTACGCGCGAATCTCAGAAACAAATCCGCGCTCGACGTGCACGGCCACCCACATGTCCTTCGTTTGCCTATTCACCTTCTTTGTCCTCCTTACTCACTCGTTCGTGCCATCCGAAAACGTTACGGTACTCAAGAAATGTGCAGTAATCCCTTAGCCCAGTCGCCTTAAATGTCGGTCTGGCGAGTTGCTTCACGAAAAGCGCTCTGCGGCTTTCGTTTGAGACAATCCCATAACGCATAGGAACGCCAGGAAGAATAAGGTGGACATCGTTGAATCGCAATAATCCAGAATAAATCGGCGTCGAGTGTTCGACTTCGTATAGGGCTGTCGGGCGATCGCCACCACGGACCATCCAAATGACATCAATTTCCTCGGCGATTTCCCGTATAGCCTGTAGCGATGAAGGAAACGTTTGTGATATCCGAAATGGCTTTGTCAAAGCCCAGTCGAGCTTCATGCGGTCATTTGACGGTATCCATATGTCGAAGCCTTTTGCCTCGCCTATCCCTGCGAGTAGCGTCTGCACCTGAACATGGTTTAGCTCTGGGAGCACTTTCTCCGAAGGCTTCATGCTTGACTCGATAGATGTCCACCCTAGAAAACTTTCCACGTTGAATCTACCAGCGTGAGCAATGTAGAGTTCAGTTCCGCCTGCTTGTTCGTATACTTGAACCTTATACTGCCCATCACTGGCCGGACTCAGTCCCCTAAAAATATCTTCAAATTCGCCATAAGGCACGAAAAGTGGTTCATGCTGCCCTTGCCAGAAAAAACACAGAAAGCCTTCGTGCCCTTCAAGCGCCTGTAGATCAACCTTTCTCAGACCGAAGAAAGTGCGATTACGCGGATGCCTCTTGGAGTAACGAAAATATAATCGGACTCTGTTTTCGCCAGCCTCGAAAAGCGATTCGCTATTCTCGAGTTTGCGGACTGGACCAAAACGTATTTTCAATTTGTCAACGAAAGCTACTTTAGTCGGATTCGGCATTGCGCTTCCTCTTTGGCCCTGGCGCCTCAGTCAGGCATTGCCGGTAAATCTTCCATCTTAATACGCCGCTCGTATTCCTTGCCGAGGTTGTAAGGCGGAGACGTGACAACGAGTAGTACCGCCTCGTCGGGAATGGCCCGGAGCAAATCGAGGCATTCGCCGGGATGGACGACAATACGAGCATCCAGGGCGAAATTCTCTTCAATTCTGTGGTGTCGCAGCATGTTCATATGATACACTGGCCGCCTAGCGCGGTCAAAGAGGCTTCAATTCCGGGCGCAATTCCGGGACATAAAGCCGATTTCCCGCTCCTTCTCGCTGAGTGACCGGGTCTTAGCGTCACGCCGCGCTGCGTGACATGATGCGGACGCCCGTCTAATACTGCTCGCGCTATTCTCGGCAGCCGGTCAATCTTACCTTCTGCCTTGCGCATGTCAGTTAGAAACAGGATTTATGTTCCTGGAATGCCCGGAATGCCCATCATAATCAATCATTCGCCCCATCTTTCTCAAACGCCGCGACCAGTCCCTTGAAGAAAATCTGATGCCCCCGGTCCGTGGGATGATTCAGACAGGTCCCCAGCAGAACCATATAATTCAACCCTTGCCGGCCTGCATCCTGCCACCCGCGGTAATTGTCCACCAGGCAGCAGTTCTTTGCCTGGGCCACCTGGCGCATGGCCGCCGCGTAGTCGCCCATGTTCCCCACCGTCGCGGTCCATTTCAGGTTCTTCATGCTCGGGGTCATTAAG
>JBAVYF010000589.1:0-2193 GCA_049698655.1 Occallatibacter sp.
CCTGGGCGCGGAGAGCAGTCGACACCGGGCGGCAGGCTGCCCGGCTGAAAGAGCTCCGCCGCGGCCTCGCCCCACGCCTTACGGTCGTCCCAGCCGCCGGGTTGGAAGCTCTGGGCGGTAAAGGGCAGCTTGCCGGGAACAGGCGTAGGCAGGTGCGGCGTCAGCTCAAAGGCTTCGGCGTTAGCTCGGGCGGCCTGGAACGCGGATGGATCGGAGTCCGGCATCGCCGGAAGAGGCTCACTATCCGGCGAGCCGGGCAGGGGCGATGCAGCTGGCGGCATCAGCGAAGGGCTGGCCGCGGGCGCGGAGTCCAGCGCGGCCAGAAAACCGGCGGCGGGGCGCGCTTTGATGAGAGCCGTGCGCAGGCTGTCGCGGACAAAGTCGTGGATCAGGCTCTGCTGGCGAAAACGGACCTCGGTCTTGGCTGGATGGACGTTCACATCCACTTCCTCGGGCGGCATCTCCAGGAAGAGCAGCACCACCGGGAAGCTGGTGGGCGGAATCACGTTGCGATAGGCCTCGGTGATGGCGTGCATCAGCAGCCGGTCGCGAATCAGACGCTTGTTGACAAAGATGTAGATGGAGTTGCGGTTAAGCTTCTGCAGCTCGGGCTTGGAGTAGAAGCCGGTGAGCCGCATACAGCCGGGGGCGCGCGCGGGCAGGTTTGGATCCTTCTTCCAGGGCGGCGGCTCAGGCAGGCCGGTGCGCTCCAAAGGAAGTTCGGCGGCTACTGGGAGCAGTTGGGCCAGTGTCTCCTTGCCAAAAATTTGGTAAATCCGCTCGGCCGTGCGCGCAACCGGCGGCGCGGAGACTATGGTGTGCGTGGCCGAGAGCAGCTCAAAGTGCTTATCCGGGTGGGCCAGGGCGTAGTGGGTGACCAAAGCTGTCACATGGGCCAGCTCGGTGGATTCGGCGCGCAGAAATTTGCGGCGGGCAGGAGTGTTGAAGAAGAGATCTGCGACGGCCAGCGTGGTGCCGCGTGGCAGAGCGGCGTCGTCCACGTGCAGGATTTTGCCCCCGGCGATCTCGACGCGGGTTCCGGCGCTCTCCTCACCGGTAGCCGTTTCCAGGGTCACGCGCGCCACCGAAGCAATCGAAGGCAGCGCCTCGCCGCGAAAGCCCAGTGTCGCAATGGAGAGCAGGTCGTCGGCGGTGCGGAGCTTGGAGGTAGCGTGGCGCTCGAAGGCCAGCAGGGCGTCGTCGCGGTTCATGCCGTTGCCGTCGTCGGTGATACGGATGAGCTTGCGTCCGCCGGCCTCGACCTCGACGCGGATGCGCGTAGCTCCGGCGTCCAGAGCGTTCTCCAGCAGTTCTTTGACGACCGAGGCAGGCCGGTCCACCACCTCGCCGGCGGCGATCTGGTTGGCAACCTGGTCGGGAAGTACGCGGATGCGGCCCATAGTTCCTTAGGGTAACGCAGAGAGGGCGTGAGCGAGCCGGTTGAAAAGCGGGTACTCGTCAGTTCGCGGGTTGAGGGAAAAGGGGCGACCGGCATCCGAGCCAAGGAACTCCTGTCCTCAGCACAGCGTACGGGAAATTTGGACAGGCGCGGAATGTTTTGGTGGATATCTTGTGCGGGCGCTGGCAGCTAAAATGGAATTCCGGATGACGCTGATGGGAGTCTGCTGAAGGGCGTATGCCGAAACCATGATCAAGCTGCCAGAGTTTATCGCTATCAGGGCTCGAGTAAAACGGATCCTCCGCCCAGCCACCAAGTGGGGTCGCGTCACGCTGTGGTCTGGCGGATTGAGCGTACTATTCATCGTTTTGCGTTGGATCACCGGTTCTGCTCCAGGATCGAAGCTGAGTGGCTGGGCGACGTTCGTTACTGTTGTTTTTGCATTTTGTGCCTGGTGGCTTACCCTCCGTTGGGTCCGGCAGACCCTCCGACCAATCACCAAGCTAAGTCGCACTACACTGTGGTTTGGCGGATTGAGCGTTCTGATCTACGCTCTCGGCTGGCTCATGAGCTCCAGGTCAAGCGCGAAGCCGGGCGGCTGGACGGTATTCTTTGCCCTGGTTTTTGCGTTCTGCGCGCTGTTGCTTTCCTTCCGATGGGCCTGGCGGAATATCATGTGGCGGCTGCGTCATCGGCTGATCGTCACCTATATATTCATCGGGGTCATCCCCATTGTGCTGCTGGTGATGATGGCTGGCGTGAGCGGCTATCTGTTTGCCGGGCAATTTGCCACG
>JBAVYF010000590.1:0-4472 GCA_049698655.1 Occallatibacter sp.
AGATTATTTTTAACCCGTTTGGAATCAACACCTGTTGAAAACTTTTCACCCCCAAATCCTCCCGCATCGTGAGATTTGACCTCCAAAAATCACCGGAAAACCCCGGTTTTTTACACCAAAACGGCCCGGTTTAAACCCCAAAGGCCTCATTTTCGTGCCTTTTGAAATCCCGCACAATAAAAGCTTTAAGCTAAAGGCTAGGAGCTAGAAGCTGAAAGCTGCGGTACATCCCCGCTATCTCGGCCTCGACGTTGGCAACCGCCGCATCGGCGTAGCGGTGTCAGACGAGTTGGGGCTGACGGCGCAGCCGGTGATGACGCTGGCCCGAAGGCACAATCAACGCGAAGACCTGCGTTCGCTGGCGCGGCTCTGCCGGCGGTTTGGCGTCGCGGGCATCGTGGTGGGCAATCCCCTGCATCTCACCGGCGACACTAGCCCGCAGGCCGCCAAAACCCAGGCCTTTGCCGCCGAACTGGGCGCACTGACTGGCCTGCCCATCCACCTGTGGGACGAGCGGCTGACCACTCGCGAGGCCCACCAGATTTTGTACGAAGCCGGCCACGCCCGCCAGCAGCATCGCCGCGTGGTGGACCAGGTAGCCGCAACGCTGATCCTGCAGTCGTTCATAGACGAACAAGGCCTGATCCCTGACCCCTGATCCCTAACCCCTATTCTGCGTATAATACGAAGTTAAGTACTTTATCTCTCGCGGATGGAGTAGCCCCGCTCGCCGTCACGGACCCCGATGCCCGAACACATCAAAAAGCAGCTCCTTGCCGAGATCAAACGCCTTGAGCATGAGCTCAGCCACGAGCTTCCCGCCGAGATCAAGAAGGCCGTGGCCATGGGAGACCTGTCGGAGAACGCCGAGTATCACATGGCCAAGCAGCGCCAGACTTTCGTGAACGCGCGCCTCGGCCAACTGAACCGGCGCATGGCCGAGCTCTCCCTGGTCAATCTCACCAACATCCCCAGGGACAAGGCCGGCTTTGGCTCGACGATTGTGGTCTACGACTCGACCAAGGACGAGGAGATCGTCTACCGTCTGGTGACTAGCGAGGAGTCGGATGTGTCGAAGGGGCTGATCTCGACCACCTCGCCTATTGGCCGCGGCCTGGTGGGCAAACGGGTGGGCGACGTGGCCATTATCGTCACTCCCAACGGCAAGCGCGAACTGGAAGTGCTGAAACTGAACACCATTCACGATGAAGCCGATGAGGCCGCCACCGATGCCCCCGGCCCAGAACAGAAGTAGCTCAGAAGCAAGGAAGATTGAAATGACCTGGACCAGCGCTTTCGGCCGCGCATGCGGATGGCTTCTTGACAGGATTGTGCATGGCCTTGCGCTGACCCGCATCTCGCCCAACGTGCTCACCTTCATCGGCCTGGTCATCAACATCGTGGCCGCATTTCTGTTTGGGCACGCCAACGCCGCCAATGCCGACTGGATGTTCTTCTACGCCGGCGTGGTGATCTTCTGCGCGGGACTCTTCGACATGGTGGACGGCCGGGTGGCGCGGCGCAATAACCAGGTCACCGTCTTTGGCTCGTTTTTCGATTCGGTGATCGACCGCTACTCCGACGTGGTGCTGTTCTTCGGTTTGCTGGTCTACTACGGCCGCATCAACCGTTTTCGCTACGTGGTGCTGGTGGCCTTTGTGATGGTGACCTCGCTGATGGTCAGCTACACGCGCGCCCGCGCCGAGGCTCTCATCGGCCAGTGCAAGGTGGGCTTCATGGAGCGCCCGGAGCGCATTGTGCTGGTGATTATCGGCGCCCTGTTCAACCACTGGGGCGCGATGGCCCCGGTGCTGTGGGTCCTGGCCGTGTTTTCCACCATCACCGTCGCGCACCGCATCATCTACACCTACCAGAACACCAAGCAGATGAAGCTGCCGAGCTGAGGGCGGTCCCAACGACTATCTCCGGGCAGCCGGATTCAGTCAGTCTCTAGCAATTCACCAACACCACCGAGCAGGGCTGTTCGGGCTTCCATTGCACCAGGAACCTGGTCACCTCTGCGGACTCGATGCGGCGCATGGCTTCAAACTGCCCGCTTTTCTGGCTGAAGAGCAGCTTGCCGTGTTCATCAAGGACAGCCAGCGCGGGCACGCCCTTTTCCAGCGGAACCTCATACCGTTGGGCAATCTCCAGGTTGGCGTCCATGTGTCCGATGTTCACGTGGACCAGCACAAAATTCGCCTCCAGAATCGCCCGGTTGGCGGGGTCATGAAAGTAGATGTCCAGTACATGGCAGTCGGGGCACCAGTTGCCGCCAAAGTCCAGCAGGATGCGCTTGTGGGCGCTGGCCGCGGTCTTGAGAGCGGCGGCCAGATCGGCCTTGGCCTGCGACGGATCGGGATAAATGTCGCGGCTGGCGGAGCGGGCACTTCCGGCGCTCAGGACCAGCAGGGCGGCAAGGGCGAGAAACTTGATGGTCTTCAACGGACAACCCTCCACAACTACTCTCAGTCTGCCACAAACTTGCTTGCCGCGCCATTTTCATGCCCCTGGCTCTGCTGTCCCTGCACCCACGAAGGCTCGGGGGCATATACTTTTGTGACTGGATGAGAAATCCTGCTGATCTGCGCAAACGGCTGGAGTCGTCGGCCTTCCCCGACCTGGGGACGATGATGGAGGGCTATGCGCGAGCGGCGGCGGAGCTGGGCAATAGCGTGTTCCACCAGAAGCTGGACTTCACCTCCGATTCCATTGACGGGCTGGACGAGATTCTGGTCACGGTGGGCGAGAGCCCGGAGCTGGACCTTGACTTCGAGGTGCGGCTGTGGGGCAGCTACCTGGGCGAGGTGCTGCGGCGCCGCTATGCCGGCACCTGGGAGATGACCCAGTATCCCGGCGGCGCGGTGGCGGTTCCGGCTATCAAGGTGCGCGCCTCAAGGCTCTTTCCCCTGATGAAGGTTTACCGCCGTCTGACCGTGGGCGACGAGGAAGACCTGCGCGCCTTTTTTTCCATGGTTACGGAACGGCTGGGCCGTCCGGCACAGGTGAACTAGAGACCGCGCGTTCCGGCGCGCGGCTGGTCCTGCGCGCATATCCGCTTTGTGCGACAATAGCCACTGTAAGTGCGCGACGGCGTGAGCTGGGCGCGAGGAGGATAAGACAATGGGTTTCCTCAGTGAACCTACGCATTGGATTTTTATATTACTTCTTGTACTGGTGCTCTTCGGCGCCAAACGGCTGCCGGAGCTGGGCAAGGGATTGGGTGAAGGGCTGAAGGGCTTTCGGGAAGGATTCAAGGGCATCACAGACACACCGGCTGCGCCTACTGCGCAACAGACTTCAGTTCCCGTGCCGCCTGCCGTCTCGACGCCGGTCGAACCCACGCCTGGAAATAATGAAATGAGTTATGTCACTTGCAGCCGTTGCGGAGGTCGATTTGAAAATCCATATGGATTTAATGTGACGGAGTATTTTTGCCGCTCGTGTCAGAAGAATTCATAACCGGAAGTGGTCGCCGGCCTACCCGGCACGGACTTCAGTACAAGCAAAAAGGCCTGTGCGCGAGCACAGGCCTTTCGTGTTTATCCCAGTTGAGCAGCTCAGTCGGCTCTAGCGGGCATCCTGCCCCGAGGTGTAGTAGCCGGTCTTGGCGATAACCTCCATGCCAGGCCGTTCGACGCGCACGTCAATCTTGCGGAACCTGGTATCGATGACGGGCTGGTGGCTGTAGTAGCCGAGGGTGTATTGGTTGCGCGCCTCTTCGGCGATAGTGGCGTAGCTCTTCTCGATGCCGTTCACGCCGCGCTCGGAATCCAGCACGCCGCCGGTGGCGTGCGCGTATTTGATCAGGATGTTGTCATTCATCATGAGCGGGATATGGTAGCGGCTCAGGTAGCCCTCGCCCCAGCGGGCCGAGTCGCCCACCAGCGTGCCGTAGACTGCGGTCTTGTTGGTCTCCAGGTACTTCAGCACCTCGGAGTATTTGGCCTTGGAACCATACTCTTTGCCGTCGCTGATGACGTAGATAATGCGGCGGCGGCCCTTGGGGCGGGTAGACAGCTCCTTGCCGGCGGCCAGGATGGCGTCGTTGAGGGTGTGAATCTCCTTGGGGATGGTCATGAAAGTGGTGCCCCCTGCCGACTTTCCAGGCGCCAGATTAGGATCGACGCAATTGCCGTTCTGGCGTATGTTGCAGCCCGCAAAGGCACTGTCGTTGTCCGGCACCAGCATCTCTGTGCCGGTGGACTTGGTCATGGAGAGTACGAAGGGAACCCGTGCGCTCTGCGCGCCGGTGAAGCCTTGGGAGCGGTTCTGCGCACCGTTGTTATAGGAAAAGACTGCGATTTCGTCATAAGGCGTAAGCGCGCCCTGGATGGCCCCAAGGGAGTTGTTCACCTTGGCCATTACGTCGGAGGTCAGGCTCTGGTCGATGACGAAAGCGATCGACAGAGGGAACGAATCCGTGGTGAAAAAGGCGATGGGCTCACGGGTGTCGTTCTCGAAGATCTTGA
>JBAVYF010000591.1:0-1611 GCA_049698655.1 Occallatibacter sp.
ACGGCATCCGGGAGAAGAATCCAGGGTTCCTTATGAAGACGGCGGAGTTGGTGAACCGTTTTTCGGCCGCAGCGCAGCGCTACGAGGCGGTGCTGAAGAACGTGGAAGCGCGGCGCAACAGCCTGCCCGCCCGGCAGGAGGCACACGGCCAGTATTTTTATCCTCCCAAGCCCTGAACTGGACTCGCCATGCCGGCGAATCTCTGCTATTGTCGTATCCGTTACCCTCGCCTGAGCCGCTTTTGAGCCGACAGAGGGTAGAAACGGATGTGACTGGAACAGCCCATGGCACGAGCAATCTGGAACGGCAAAGTGATTGCCGAAAGCGAGACGACGGAGACGGTGGAGGGTAACATCTACTTTCCCGAATCCAGCCTGAAGCGGGAGTATTTTCGCCCCAGCACCACCACTTCCCTCGATCCCGTGAAGGGGCAGGCGCGTTACATGAGCCTGCTGATCGACGGGGAAGATAATCCTGATGCAGCGTGGTACTACCCCGACCCCAAGCCGGCCGCGCGCAAAATCAAGGGATACGTGGCCTTCTGGCGGGGCGTGGACGTGGAACCGTAGCAGGCTGCCGGGCAGGATTGCAAATGGCCCCTGGGCGTGGGACATTGAAAGTGTCCTGTGATACATTTGCCCCATGAACCTCAAGGGCTTGGCGATCACAGCGGTGCTGCTGGCACTCATGCAGACGCCCACGGCGGCGGATGCTCAGGCAAGCGCGCCGGGCGGCGCGAATCGGCTGACTCCGCCTCCTTCGACGTCTTCGACCGCCGTACCGCAACAGACCGTCAGTCCAGCGCCAAATATCGGTAGCGAAGGCGGCGGCCACGATTACACGCCGCCACACATCACGGTTGCCAATCCGCCTCCCACGCCGCTTACCTGGGCCTTGCACGAAAAAATCACATGGGCGGCCACTGTGGTGCTCGCCATTATGGGATACGTCGGCATCCTGCTGGCCCTCTCTCTGCTGAAAAAGATTGACCGCCAAACGGGATATGCGGAAGCCGCCGCCGAGGCTGCCGCCGCCAGCGCTCAGGCCGCCTTGTTGAATGCTCAAGCTCTCATCCAATCTGAAAGGCCATGGATCCTGATAACCGTCGAGCCATCCAGGAACACGGAAAACAGTTTTACCGTCATGGCCACGAACCGGGGCCGCACTCCCGCCCGAATCATCGCAACCTCCGGGGGGGCCAGGATTGCCGTCGACGAACAGCACCTTCCCAGTAATCCTGAGTATAAGAACGAGAATCCGGACGCCATGCTCACACCTATCATTCTGCTTCCGGGCGAATCCACGGCCATCAAGCCTTTCTGCCGCGATGATGTGAGAGGTCTTTGCGACTCCGAGGAAAGGTACAGGCGCATCGAAACTTGGGAAGAAAAAGTCTTTCTCTACGGAAAGGTGACCTACAGGGATTTGATCACGCCTGCCGAAAATCAGGTTCATGAAACGAATTGGTGTTGCTGGTATATTCACGGACGGCAGAACAGCGGGTTGGTCATTGCCGGCCTGCCCGGATATAACTCGCACACCTAGAGCGGTTCAAGAATTGCTATACTCCGGAACCACCACTGCAGAGCGGCATTTTCCTCAAGAAAATGC
>JBAVYF010000592.1:0-11632 GCA_049698655.1 Occallatibacter sp.
CTGGCTCGTCTGCGCCATCCGCGTCTTACTACCATCATCCTTGATGAGCACAGGGGCAAGGCGGTTGCCGTCAACGCCGGCGTGGCGAAAGCCACGGCGGACGTAATTCTCTTCGTGGACATCCGGCCGGAGATTGCTTCGGGCGCAATCCAGCAACTCGTCAGCAACTTCGCCGACCCGAAGGTTGGCTGCGTAGCCGGCGAACTGATTCTGCGCAGGGAATCCCACGACGGCGTCTCCGCGGCTGTCAGCGGGGTTTATTGGCGCTATGAAAAGTGGATCAGGACGTGCGAATCTATCTGCGGTTCCCCGGTCGGCGTCTATGGCGGCTTCTACGCGATTCGCCGCGAACTTGCCGTGCCGCAGCCGGCCGGAATCATCCTGGATGACATGTTCCAGCCGCTTTCCATCATCCGCCAAGGTTACCGGTCGGTTCTCGATGTGAACGCCTACGTCTACGACACCTGGCCAACGAGAATTGAAGAGGAGTTTCATCGCAAGGTGCGCACGCTGGCGGGAAACTTCCAGCTCTTCCGTCTTGCACCGTGGACGCTGACCCCGCGGAATCCAGTCCTCTTTCAGCTTGTCTCGCACAAGGTCATGCGACTTGTGGTGCCTTACCTGCTGGTTCTGCTGCTTATCTCCACATTGGCGCTTTCGGGCGGATCGCTTATCTACGCGGCATTCGCCGCCCTGCAGATTTTCGGCTGGATCGTCGCTATTGCCGGCCTGCGCTACAGGATTCCCGCTCTGCATCGGGTCGCGGCTCCGGCCAGCGCTCTGCTCGTGCTCAAAGTTGCCGCCGTCGTTGGGCTTTATAGATTTCTCTTTACGCGTGGTCCGCTTTGGAAGATATGGACTTCTCATGAGCCCGGAGAGCGGACTGCAGCTCTTGAGACAGCGAACTCCGAGCCGCCGGAACTCTTTGCGCCTGCCGCAGGAAATGACAGGCGTAGAATTCTCTTGAATGATTCACATCGACGAGAGGAGCATTAAGCCGTCATGAGACCCTTGAAAGCGCTGGTCATTTTCATACTGGGAGCCATGGTGGGAATGGGAGCCATCGTGACTATCCACCGTCTCCACAACCACATCGGCTTCGCCGGGAGTGCCCAGCGCCTCAAGGCCCACTTCGCCTTTGCGCTGGATAGAGCTTTAGGCGGCAAGGTAAGGGCGGCAAGGCTGGAGCATGTCGTCGCGCCTGTGGCCTATTTTCCCGCGGGTTCAATCTGGACACAGGACATAAGTCACGCGCCCCTCGATCCTCAATCCTCCACAATCATCGCCTGGCTCGCGGATGCGGGCGGTTGGGGAACCGGAAAGATGCGCGTCGATTTCAGCCTCCGGGTATTGCAGGCGGACGCCTCCACTCCACGAGTTCCCTTTCGCAAAGCTCCAGGGTTTGGCGCTGCGGATTCTGACGTAATCTCGACGATTCCGCTTCCTGCCGGCGGCGGCGTAGAAGGGCAGACCGGCTATCAGTGTCCTGGTGACGATAACGATTGCCATCTCATCGTGGTCGACCGTAACCAAGGCAAACTTTATGAAGTCTACCATGCCAACTACGCCGATGGCGCCCTTTCGGCAATCGGCCTCGCGGTGTGGAACCTCAACCGCATTTATCCGCCTTCGGGGCGAGGAGATCAATGCTCCAGTACCGACTCCGCCGGCTTACCGCTTGCTCCACTGCTCTTCAACGCCGACGAACTCGCTACAGGCAGCATCAACCACGCCATTCGCTTTATCCTTCCCAATCCGAGAATTCGAGCGCACGTCTTTGTGCATCCTGCTACGCACGCCGGCGCTCCGCGCGGACCCGTTACCGCTCCACCCATCGGCGCGCGCTTCCGTCTGAAAGCCTCGTTTGACATGTCGCAATTGACGCCTGCGGCACAGGTTGTTGCGCGAGCCATGCAGAAGTACGGCATGTTCCTGTCAGACGGCGGCAATATTGCGCTCACCGCGCAGAATGACCTTGATACGAAAGCAAAGTACGCCGACATGGATTTTGGTACTCGCGATCTGGCGGATCTGAAGGTGACAGACTTTGAAGTTGTCGACATGGGAACACCAATTCGATTGACCGATGAATGCGTGCGGAATCCGTAGAACGAAGAGCCGCGCGGCGGCACTTGAATTCACAGCTGAATGCGTTGGCGCTCTGACCAGCGTCCTCTTAGGTTCAGGAGGGACATGAAGCACACGAAAAGGGGCCTCATCAACTTAACCCTCTTTTCGGGTTCGGTTTCCGAACTGCTTCACCCTCCTGCCAGTCAAATTCCCTTTCTTGACGGCTTGCGATCAGTCGCTGTCCTTCTTGTGATCAGTGGACACCTTAGCGCTAACTTCGCGGCTGCAAACGGCCCAAATCTCTATTCCAGACTGCCTTTTGTCGCCAATGGCTGGATCGGAGTCGACCTGTTTTTTGTCCTTAGCGGCTTCTTTATCGGGGGTCAATTATGGAAAGAACGCCGAGATAGCGGGTCCGTTGCGGTCGGTCGTTTTATCCTACGTCGCGGATTCCGAATTTGGCCCTTGTATTTCTTTACTTTCTTCTGCGTTCTGACCATTGCGCTCACATTTGGTCTCGGCGCAGCTGCGAAAGAATATGGTTGGTCGGATCTCGTCTTCCTTACCAACTTCTACAACCGCGGCATAGTCATGGGCAGTTGGTCGCTATGCATCGAGGAGCAGTTTTATATAGTTGCCCCTCTTATGCTTTATTTCTCTTCTCGTCATGTGCGGTCAATCCGAATGTACCGCCCCTGGCTATGGGGACTGTTGCTATTTGTTCCTTTACTCCGAACGCTAATTTGGGTGCACGGCACCGGGCATTTCTTTCAGCATAGTAATGCATTGTTTTCCTCGCTTTATTACGGCTCCATTACTCATTGCGATGGACTTGTCATGGGGCTTATCATTTCTAATCTTTGGGTAACGCGCGAGAAGCCTGTTTCCAAATTCGCAACTCCCGGTATCTTGGTAGCGTTGGCGGTCGCACTAATGATCGGGCTGCACCAGTTGCAAGGAGGGATTTTCGATTTCTCGGCCCTGGCGCTGATTTTTGGCTCACTTGTTTGGTTTGGGATCCAGCGCAGGTCAGCCATGTTCAATTCGAGGATATTCTACTGGATATCCAGACTGTCCTTCGGTATGTATTTGAATCATGAGTATATGTGCCCTTGGATTGTGCGCGCGGTACTTCCCAGGCTGCCGTTCGCTACGCAACTTCCGCTTTTCGCCAATCTCACGGGCGTCGTTCTTATCGTGACGCTTTCGGCTGCCGTGGCAATCGTAACCTTCTGCGGCGTGGAATACCCTTTCCTGCAAATCAGGAAGACCGTATTAGCACACCGCGCGGATCGCCGTGGGCCTCTTGAGTCGGTTCCGCCGGGTCATAGTTTCGGGGGCTAGCTTGAAGGCTTTTTAAGTCGTGGATGGAGAAGCGCCAATCCGATTGGCCAATGACTGCGCGAGGAACCGGTAACGTGAAAGAGGCATTTCCGCCTCAATCTGCGTAAGGTGGCGTGAATGGGGGTTGCGGGGTGAGAAGATAATAGCAATCAGTGTGTCCTGCCCAATCCTTGTGCCAACGAGATTGTTAAAGGGGATCTTGAATGAATACTCCAACTGACTACCAGCCGCTGCTTTCCATTATTGTTCCGGCCTACAACGAAGAAGCCACGTTGTCCGAGATAGTAGAGCGTCTACTGGCGGTTCCGAACGCCGGCGAAATCATCATCGTCGACGATTGCTCTACCGATGGGACGCGGGCGATCGCCGACCGGCTGGCGGCGGAACACCCGACGGTCAAAGTCGCCCACCACCCCAGAAACCGGGGCAAGACCGAGGCGCTGAAGACGGGCATTTCGCTGACGACAGGCCGAATCGTCATCGTTCAGGATGCCGACCTGGAATACGACCCCGCAGAGATCGGCGACGTGATTGCGCCGATTGTGGAAGGCTACGCGGATGTGGTTTACGGCTCTCGCTTTCTGGTGCGCAAGGCATCGCGTGTGCTGTACTTCTACCACTACCTCGGCAACAAGTCACTGACATTTCTTTCGAACCTGTGCACAAACGTCAACATGACCGATGTCGAAACCTGTTATAAGGCGTTTCGCGGCGATATTATCCGCAACATGAAGATCATCAGCACCGGATTTGGCTTCGAGATTGAAGTTACGGCGAAAGTGGCAAAACTTGGCGTTGCCATCTATGAGGTGCCGATTTCCTATCACGGACGGACTTACGAGGAGGGGAAAAAGATCGGGATGAAGGATGGCATCGCGGCGCTGTGGTATATCTTCCGGTTCAACTTCCTCTGCAGCCTCGAGGATTCCTTCCGAACTCTTCCGGAGGCCGGAAGCGCGCAGCGCGCCGCCAGAAAGAAGAACGCAAGTTAGGCTGTTCCCTAATCTCGTTGGGTTAGACAAAGTATGAGAGCCCTTTTATAAAACCCTCCTGCTACCGAAGAGCCGTGACCTGGTGTTCGTCCGAAACAGGCTCATCGAGCTGCGGTCGACCTGCCCGCAGGCTTCGGAAACGCAGCTCGTGGTGTGTTGCGATAAAGGTCCATGTAGGCGTCGACCATAGTTTGCAGAGTAAAGCGCGAGTGAAACGCTTCCTCGGCGTTCGTCGAGAATCGCTTTCGTTCCGCATCACTGGTCGCCAACCGAAGAATCGCCGCAGCCATCTCGGCCGGATCCGTTACCGGCACCGCAAACCCTGCCTGTGCCAGCCGTACAACTTCCGCCATTCCGCCCACGTCGGTCACGATTGCCGGGAGTCCCAGCGAGAGGGCTTGCAGGAGTGACATGGGCAACCCTTCCGATTTCGACGACATGATAAATGCATCAGCCGCGGAAAAGAACGGCGCCACATCGAGTTGCTGGCCCCAGAATGTGACTTGCGAAGCGATGCCCAACTCTGTAGCCAGGCTCTCCAGTGCCTTGCGTTCACTGCCCTCGCCCACCATCCAAAGCCGCAAATCCGGTATGGACCAAAGCGCGGCGCGAAAGGCATTCAGCAGCAGCGCATGGTTCTTCACGGGTTCAAGCCTACCGACGTAAACCAGCGTGAATCCGTCCTTTTGAGGCCAGTGTTCTTTCGCCACGCGCTTTACAGGCACTGCGCCGTTATATATGCGCACAATCTTTCTCGGCGCGACACTGTGAATGCTCTTCAGGTTTTTTGTGGTTGCATCGCAGATGCCGACAATCCAGTCGCAACAGGTCGCCGCAAAGGCGTATTTCAACTCCACGATGAACCGGCGCGGCGCGGCCACGAGACTATGCCGGGTTGACACAATGCTTGGCACGCCAGCCATCCTTGCAGCCATGGCAGCATAAACTGTCGGAGTCGGGTTATGGAGATGGACCACGTCTGGGCGCGATTCCTTGAAGGTGCGGAAGAAGCTTCGCGTGGCGTCCGGCAAATGCTGACCCATGTTCGCCTGCACAGCGAAACCATCTGCTCTCATCCGTTCGCCGAGCGGGCCAAGAGCCGCTATCGCGTATACGCGCGGTTCATGGCCCTGCTCCCGCTGGAGACTGCACATCTGCGAGACGAGCGTCTCGGCCCCGCCGATCTCCATGCTGTCAACAATGTGCGCAATTTTCATGTTGGTAATTGAACCTCCAGCAGTGCAGCTCTGATGTTAGTTGCAATTCTCAGACGCCTCCCCGTAAGCCTTCTCAACTGGGTAGATCAGAAGAGAATCCCGATTCGTATAAAGATGTAGACGCCCACTACAAGCGCTATTGATAGGGGAGCGGAGTACAACATCAGCCGACCGAGCTTCAACCGCGGAGAGACCATCCCGCGCTGGAGCGCCCATTGGTAGATTACTTCGACTATCCCGCCCAGGAGAAATAATGTCAGAACGAATGCGCGCGAAAGAAAAAATCCTGCCGTCAGAAATCCAGTAAAAGATAAAATTAATAATCGGCCCAAGCGAATGATTTCGGGCTTTTCGATCAAGTCCCTCGATCGTGCCGCATACTGCGAGAGCTCATTCGCAGACGCATTCGGTTCTCCTTCACTAACCTTTTCAGGTGAGGCGAGTGTTAGAGTGTCTCTTAGCGTCGAAAAAAGGAACATCGACCAGAAGAATAATCCGAACAGGCCAGTTTCCGCTGCGCAGACCATAATCGAATTGTGCGCAGTATGTTCTATATATTCCGCAAGTTCCCCAAAGCCAACTCCGAAGAGAGGATGAGATTTCAACAGGCCAATTGACATCGCCCAAAGCACCATTCGACCTGATCCCGAAGATATATCGCGTCCGCCGGTAAAGCCATTCGCAGACGATACAATGAACAACGCTCCAGCCAGCAAAAGAGCCGGTATGGTCCCAATTCGGCGTCGCCCAGCCACAATCACCATAGCCACAAGAGAGAACAGGGCGCCGCGTGAGTGCGTGAGAAATGTCCCGTATAGTAATCCACAGGTTGGCAAGAGCACCACCAGAGTATTCCGGACAAGTTTCTTTGGGCGCCAGAAGATGAAGACCAGGGGAATCACGCACACTAACAATTGCCCGAAGTCATTCGGATCGTTGATTTCATCCATGCCTCTGATGCGATAAATCCATTCCCCGGGAGCACCTTGCTGAGCCAGCAGATAAGGATGTTGGGCATTCCAAACGGGTGAATTCAGGGTGACAGTATTAGTAATATCACCAGGCAAAGTTTCCAACCCTTGTGGGGAAGCAATATGATTTAGTTCTAGGTTTCCCTCGATGATCACAAATAGGGACACGGAGAGCAGCAAGAGAACGAGGATTTGCAGCTTCTTCCTCGTGTTGCACTGGAGGCAAACAAGGAAATACGCGAAAGCGTTGGGGATGAATTGCAGGAAAACCTTGACTGCTCCTCCGACCCAACCGGTTGCCAGAATGGATAAGAAAACTGCTACCGCCAATCCTGCCAGCGCCAAGGACTGAGGTGTTTTCAGGATGAAGGACCGTGGGAGCACAGGGAGGGAAACCACGATAGCCAGAGCAGCAATAATCAGTGCGACGTTATAGGCTGCAAGCGAGCCGAATATGGTGGACGGACCGAGGTAGCACGTAATGAAATAGAGAATACTTAAGGCAAATCCCATTATGTTCGGCCTTGATTGATGGGATCTTTGGGCGCAGACGGACCGAATTTCACAGCCGAAACCCTCCTCCGGATGGCGAAAAAGGCAGGAACAACCTGCATAGATGCTACTACCGTGGATTGTACCCCAAATCTCCGGGAAGTGGCTGCTCTCCGAAGACCAGCGAGGCCCCCAGGTGCGTCAGGCTGCCAAACTGCCGAAATCTCCGGCTTCGAATCGTCAAGGTTAAATTTGCTGGAGGCCGTACAGATAAATGCAGCAGATCCCGGCTTCCGCAACCGGTTGAACCCGTAGGGGCTATGCCTCTGTCATGACGCTTCTCGCAGTTCGACTGCGAATCCTGTTGCCCGGTGGGTTGACGCTCAATATACTCTAAGGGGATAAGCAACTGTCACCGGTACTACCCAGTGCTCCAGGGTCTTGAACGCCGGCTTCGGCGAATCTCAGATTTGGCTTGTCCTAACCTAATCGAGTGAGGACAACGATGACGGTTTCTTCTTCGCGTAGGTCGGCCCTTGTGCCGCGCTGGACGCTGAGCACTGCCACGCCCTACATCTTGCTGACCTCCGTCGCGATCTTTTCAATCGCTCTCTCCTTTCGGCTATCACCGGCACTTGGAGTTATCGCCACCTTTTCTGCCTTCTTCCTCATGGCGCTTCCTGGGGTTTTCATCGGGATGGCTCTGTTTGGTTGGAATGTGCGGCAGCAACCTGAATCTCTAATATTCGGGATGCCTCTCGGATTGATACTCAGCGGCTACGTCGCGCTGATGCTGGGTTATCTTGGACACTGGTCGGTATCTGCAATCATTCCTGCACTCCTGGTCATGGCGACGCTGGCGGGCCTTTATGCCTTGCGGCAGCGCCGCTCTCCTTTGCTTCCCACCCTGCGGCCTTGGACGGCTTCCGATTATAGTGTTCTGGGATGTATGGGGCTCACGGTTATGGGATTTGTGACAATCCCATTTTCTCGGGTTGGTGAGCTCACTCCCTATGGACATGCATATACATGGTTATTCGGCTTTGACTTCATTTTGCGCTCCGCGTATGCCGCTTCAATCACCATTGGTCTGCCTATAGACCACATACACATGGCCGGCGTGCCGCTGCAGATGTATCTGGTTGGGTACGTGCTGCCTGCGTTTTCTTATAGCCTCTGCAGACAGGCTGTACACCTGCAAAGGATCCTGCTAGTCACAGAAGTTATGCTGGATCTTGTGTTCGTCGGTTGCCTTTTGGCATTTTGGCGACTGTTCGCAAAGTCCGCAAAGGCACTCGCCGCTACCGCCGTCGTTGCGCTGATCAGCTACAGCTATTATGGGTGGTTTGTTATCGCCAATCACTTTGCACGTTTGCTGCCTGCTTCCCTTGCAATCAGGCTGGAAAGTCAATTCGCATTCGGAAGCGTTTCTCACCTGTTCCAGCGGCTGTTCATGGTCGAACCGCAGGCAATCGTCGCGCTTGCGGTGTTTCTCTTTGTTCTCACCGTCGTATTATCCGCAGATCGACGGTTAGGATTCGCGCTGAGCTGTTTTGTGGGTCTCGCGATCGGAATTGAATTTGGTGTAGATTCTTGGTTGGGATTGACTCTGGCTGCTTGGTTCGCGGCTATACAACTCACGCGGCTATGGGGCCATTGGGCCATTCTGGAGCTTTGGTCCCAATCGCTACTCGTCGCTTCGATCACGGGCATACTATGCGCCACGTTTTTTGTAGTTCGTATGGTTGGTTTCTCAAGCGGAAGCCTTGTCTCCGTAGCTCCCTACTGGTGGGGTCTGAAGTTTGGAGTCCTGCAATACGTATTTGAGTACGGCCCCATGCTTTTGCTGGGCTTGCTCGGGCTAAAATCGCTATGGAAGGGCAGCCGGCTTCGAGCCTTCTCTCTTGGCCTGATCGCCGCGATGGCAATCTTTTGCGACCTATTCGTTGGGATAGCTCAACTTCCACACTTCAGGGTCGGTAACAGATTGTTGCCCGTCGTACTCCTGGCAGGAGCGGCCTGGTTCTTCGAGCACGCCAAGCTGACTCCAGCAAGGAAATGGTTAGTGCTGGCCGCGATTGCTTTGGCCGTACCAACCCTCATGACTGACATAGTTGGCGCGTCGAATATTCTGGATAGGCATGACACCGCTTATGTGAGCTCTGCAGATCTGAAAGCTTGCGAGTGGATTCGCACCCACCTTCCGACAGCGGCCATTGTTCAGAGCAGGCCTGACTATGTAGGGGACTATCTAGTGCCGCCGTCCGCAGGTTTCGGGCAAGAGCTGTCATTGATACCCACGTTTGCTTTGCGCCGTAGTGCGCTTGGGGAGGAATACAGTGCAAGGTCGGTTTGCGCTGGATGTGACAACCTGGTCAAAATGCGAGAGGCAGATCTTGACACGATGTTCCGGGCACCGGATGCGACAGAAGTAATATCCATGACGGCCAAATACAAGATTGATTATCTTTACGTCGGTCCGTATGAGCGGAGTGAATATCCGAACTTTCTTGGAGTACTCAGTGCGTCCCCTCGGTTTAATCAGATATATGACGAAGATTCGGTTCATATCTTTCGGATCGTAGACGCGAAACTCGCCGGCAGCCGGTAGAATCAATCCGCTAATACTGCGTCTTCGCAGAGACAAATCGACGTAGGCACTTTCGCGAGGCCAGACAAAGTGTTATAGCGAAGGCATGGGCTGGCAAAACGGATCCTGTGCTCTTCAACTACCTAAAGTCCATTGCTGAGCCGATGGAGGCGTGGACGAACATGCACATCGCGAATTTCTACGTTGGCGCCATTTTGGAACCTTGACGGTAGTGGGAGCTAGTCTTCAAGAAGCGCTTCTCGACCAGATGCCACATCAGGACAGATGTCAGGGCCACAAGAGTCAGACTGAGCAGAAGGAACATAGGCGGAGACAGTCTTCCATGGCCAAGCAGAATAACCGTCTGGATGATAGGAAAATGAACGATATATACGCCGTAAGAGAAGTCGCCAAATTTCGCAAAGTTGCCGAGATAGCGCCAGAACCCAAAGACGAATACCACCCCCGAAATCCAGAAAACATCAAGGATCTCATTGGTGATGAAGTGGTCGAGAAGATACAACACTGCGGCGATGCAAGCAATGACTCGAAAATGAGGCTTCAACTTGTCAAAGAAGAGCAACAGCAAGATGCCCGCGGCGAAATAAGCAAGCTGCGCCGGGAACTGCACCTCCATTTTCGCATAGATGCTGCGCGAGTTTTCCGCTGCATCGGGGCCTACGGAGCCATAGAAGAAATCAAGCAATGCAAAACCGTACTTCCAGAGGCAGGAGATGCAGAAGATTGTTGCCATGGTCTTCCGGACTCCGAAGCGGTTGCTGAGGTAATGAATGAAGGGAACGAGCAAATAGAAGGCTACCTCGATCTTCAGCGTCCAGAGAGCGCCGTTTACTGCCGAGTTACTGTTTGAAGTAAATACGCCGGGCAACGTAGGCGCGAGGAAGTTGAGAAAGCAGAGATTGGCGCCGAGGTACTGCCAGAATTGAGCTCCAAAGTAGCGGGATGCAGGCAGCGGACTGACGACATAGAGGCCCAGGGCGGCGCAGGCAATGACGGCAAAATAGGCCGGGTAAATGCGCCTGACGCGCTTCTCGAGATAGGACCGAAGGGAGGACGAGCGCGTATAGCTTCGGTAGATGAGTAGCCCGCTGATGACAAAGAAGGACCTGACGGCAAAGTGCGGGGAAAGGTATTTGCCAAAAGCTGAAAATGCGGAAATGCCAGAGAGTGCGTAAACATGGAACAAGGCAACGATGGACGCCAAGATCAAGCGAAGGCAATCCAGATTGTTCTTGTTGAAGTCGGCGTTGCCTCTCACTATCGCGCCTCCGTGGATTCCAATATAAGATAGCAGATTGGTGCTTTCCAGCTGAAATTCAACTCCGCACCATCTCTCGATATTAATTGATGAAACCGAAACACGCCAGCATTCTCGTTCTGAACTGCGTGGCAGCCGGTGCCATAGATTCATGATTGTACGCTTGAAACTCGTTATCTGGGGGCTTTGACAGACAAGAGAAGCGTACTCGATACTTTAGCTGTGGCCTTGATTGTAGCGCCTCTGCGGGATGCTGCCAATACGCTCAAAGAAAGAATCAATTTCATGAAGCTCCCTCGACACGCGGAAATTTGGTTCTTGCCGTATCTGAGGGACCGCCTGCGGAAAATAGCGCGGCCCACGAAGCCGAAGCGGGCCTGGGTTACTATCACCGATCACTACGAACCGCTGGGCATGGGCGCATCCGTTGAAACCGCGCTTGGTCGCGTCGCGCGGTGGCGCGAGAGGTGGCCGCGCATCGCCGGCGACGCTCCCCGGGACGCGGCGGGCCAGCGCCCCCAATACAGCTTTTTCTATCCGCAGGAAGAGTACCGGCGGGATTTGCTCGACGGCATTGCGGAAATGGTCAGTCTCGGCGTCGGCGATGTGGAAGTGCATCTTCATCATGACAATGAGCAGCGTGATTCCTTCATTCGAAAAGTCACTGACTATTGCTG
>JBAVYF010000593.1:0-2592 GCA_049698655.1 Occallatibacter sp.
ATGATTTGCCAGCCTGAGTGATCGAGCGCAACCGGATCGGTTGAAACGAGCAAGGAGTTGGCGTTCCAACTGTGTTCCGGTTTGTAGCCCGGGCCGCCTTCGTACATCGCGGTGGTCGCATCGCAGATGGTCAACCGCATCCTGGTTCGGATCTCCGGCAGCATGTTCAGGTCGGCGACGTAGGGATTACATCCATCGGGATGATACTTGTTGGGATTATGAATGACGCCGTACATATTCTTGAGGGCGATGGTGACGCCGGCGCCGTCGTGGTCTTTCAGCACGGGGAGATTGATGAGCACGTTGGAGCGCTGGGTGAGAATCTTAGACAAGAGGCTGCCCACGCTGCCCCATGCGGCCAGGTCTTCCTCGTAGCCGACGCGGTCGGTCCCGTAGCATTGCACGCGGTCTCCGCCTATCGCGAGATGAAAGCCGGCGCGTTCCAGTTCGTTGCTGTCGCGGTCCCAAATCACGATGTCGCCCGCCCTGACGCCGGCCTCCTGCAACCGTTCGCAGATAGCCGCTACGAGCAGAACGTTCGTGGAGATACCGCGGCCTCCCAAAGAATTGACCTTGAGGCTCACCGTCTCGCCGGGGCGGACCAGCTTTCTCCATGCATCGACCGGATGATCGCGGACGAAGAGAGCTACCATGGCGCGATCCAGCAGGGCCAGCATCCGGCGGGAATCCACCTTGGTGTCCGCGCCGCGCAGCATTTCGTCGCGCGCGACGACGACCCTGGATTTCGCGCCCCCCGCTCCAGATTCTGCAGCAACAGGTTCCGCGGCGGCCAGTGTTTCCGTCCTGCCACTTGCGCACAAGAGCGCAGCACCGGCAAGAGACTGCTTGAGAAAATCCCTCCGGCTGCCGCTGCTCACATTGCTCATCTGTGTTCTCCGTTAAACCTGCCCTGCCTTAGAAATCAGTCAATGGAAGGGAACAGCCTTGACGGCTGCGAGCAGGCCGTTCGATAACAAAACGAGCCATTCAAAGCCAGGATATGCCCAAAAACAGGACAATCGCGAGTACATCGCTATATTATCTTCTACCGCAAAGCAGCGGAATTTCGCAGTGATGGCCGACACTTGGCGCGGATGTTCTTTCAAATCAAGAAGCGCCAGTCGGGCTTCGCCAGCCTGCTCATTCAGTCAGGGCAAAGAAAGCAAACTGCGCGGCAATTTCGGCAAACAACACCGGCATTCTCGCGAGCTTCGGCTCAATAATTTGAGCGTTTGATTCCGATTCGGTGATTGTAGACTAAAAATGCGCACTGTTCCTCAACTGGATCGCGGGATCTTGCCTGGAGTCCCTCTTTTCTCCGGCCAGCCTCTGCCGCGCAACCCGAGCGGAAGCACAAACTGCGCAAGAGGACTCTTCCCGTGACAACCAACGCTGAAGGCGCCGCGAACCCTGCCAAACCCTCCCTTTCCGCCAAGCGCGGCTACAACCTTTTTCTACTTGTGGTCGCGGGGCTAGGCGGCCTGCTCTTCGGCATGGACATCGGTCTTGTCGGCGGGGCGATGCCCTATTTAGCGGCCACCTTCCAAGGAACAACCGCGGAGCTGTCCGTCATTGTCGCGGCCATGATGCTGGGCGGTGTCTTCTCCACTCTCTTTGCCGGAATGCTGGCTGACTGGATGGGCCGTAAACCGCTGATGAACCTTTGCGGCATCGCATTTGTCATCGCCATCCCCATGATCGCCCTCTCGCATGGCTACTCGATGTTGTTCTTTGGCCGCTTGCTGGAAGGCATCAGCGGCGGATTGATTGGCGTGGTGGTCCCGCTATACCTGGCCGAGTGCCTGGCGGCTTCAGAGCGCGGCAAGGGAACGGCCGTCTTTCAGTGGCTGCCTGTTTCGTCTATGGTCTTTGCTGCGCTGATCGGCATTTATTTCAGTTATCGCGTGATGGCGGTGGCCAATACCGGCGACGCCGCGGCGCTGTTTGCCTACAAGGATCACGCTTGGCGCAACCTCTTCTGGGTTGCTCTGCCGCCCGGAATTCTTTTTCTGCTCGGCAGCCTGCTGGTCTCCGAATCGCCGCGCTGGCTCTTCAAACGCGGCAAGAAGGAACAGGCCCTTGCGGCGCTGTTGCGCTCCCGATCCGATTTGCAAGCCAAGCTCGAGTTGCAAGAGATGGAAGAGGCGGCGCGTAGCGCCTCCACCATCAGCGCCACCGGCAAGCAGGTGCAGGAGTCGCTTTTGCGCCGCAAGTATGTGGTGCCGTTTGTGCTCGCTTGCCTCGTCCTTTTTTGCACACAGACCACCGGCATCAACTCGATCATTGCGTATAACGGCGCCATCCTGCTGCAAAGCGGTCTCTCCGATCTGCATGCGCACTGGGGCCTGGTCATTTTCATGGCCATGAACTTTTTGCTCACCATGGTGGGCATGGTTCTGGTAGATCGCAAGGGGCGCAAGTTCCTGCTCACGTTGGGCACCAGCGGCATCATTGTTACGTTGGTTGCCGTGGGCATTCTGTTTCTGCGCACTGAAAAGCTTAGCCTGGACGCGCGCCCCCAGGTGCAGGCCATGATCACGCCAAGCCAGGAGATGACGCTGCACTTTGATCGCGACCAGGCCGGCCAACTGC
>JBAVYF010000594.1:0-2792 GCA_049698655.1 Occallatibacter sp.
CAGCAAGACCGTTCGTGCCGCCTTTTTTTGCGCCAAAATCGACGTTCGCACATGCCCTGTGGCCCGGCCACAGCCCCGCCGGATTTCAATTCACGCTCATTCCCGGCTAGAATGACGCCACGAGGGCTCAACAGGGCTTATGACGAGCAACTGGATGAAGCGCTGCTTGGAAAAGCAGTAGCCGGAGAAGCGACAGGCCTGCGGCGATACAGGAATTGGCATAGAATAGAAGTTGCAGCACGAGCCAGTTGGCCCGGCTCGCACCCGGAGGCATTCATTGCCGAATGTCTGTTCGAGATGGGGGCGTCACGGTTTCGACGGGATCGATTGCGGCATAGGAGTCATGCCGGGGTGTGGGTACCCGTAATCGCCTGCAAAACAAAAGTTGCCAACGATAATCTGGCACTTGCAGCTTAATTAAATAAGCTGCCGTCTTCCACGGCTTTGCCTATGGGCTGTGAGCGGACGTCATACAGTAGGCTGGCGGCTGCGGCTCGGTCCGTGTTGTAACCGCGAGATCATCGGACTAGTTCTCGGCGCATCTTGTCCGTTCTGAGTGTCGGGGGCGAATCCAAAAGGAACCGGACAAAGCATGAATACTCCTGGCTGACAGCGATTTCGGACGCGGGTTCGACTCCCGCCGCCTCCACCATTAAGTAATTTATTACCAATAATTTACATGTGCTTGTTCTTTTATGTGCAAGGCGTCAATATCCGCGCTTACCTGGCTCATCATCTTTCTCCTTGACCGCCTTTGGTGAAAAGTGGTCGAGTGAGTACCAGTAATACGCCAACCGCTCGGGCCTCGCATCGGGTGAGTTCCCTATTTTTGCTAGATCGCTTCGTTCAAGTGAATTTCGTCGCCACCCTGGCCCTCGCGCTGGACAATGCGTTCGGTCAGCCACCGGAGACTCAGTTCCGGTCGTGTCTGCTCGCGACGTGGATTTGCGATGCCGCGGGATTCGAGAAGGAGGGGACCATGGGCTGTTCGGTAAGGCTCGCTCTCGTACTGAGTTTTCTTATGCTGGTACAGTCTATGGTGGCGCAGCCAGCCCCACGCAGGCCGTGGGGCATCTATGCCGTGGTCAACATCGAGGAAAACATCAAGAAGGAGCAGGCGGCGAATCCCTCAATCACGCCCGCGGAGCTGAAAGCCTATTTCGTCAATCTCTACAAGGATCTCCTGGACAATCCAGCGGTTTCGGGGCTGGCACTGTGGGTGAATTGGGACGCGCTCAACCCTAATCCTCCAGCCGCCGCCAATCCTTACGACTGGACTTACGTGGATGAAGCCTTTAACCAGGCTTCCGCGCGGAATGTCCGAAATCCAACGAAAGCTCCGAAAACGATCCAGCTCGTCCCCCTGCCGGGCTTTCAGACTCCCCAATGGCTATTGGCTCAGATTCCCAGTTGCGACGGGCTGTTTCGGACACCCGTTCATACTCCTCCCAGGACATGCGGAAAGGCGACCTTTGCAGGATTCGTGGAAGGGCGCGGCGTCAGGGAACTACCGATGCCGTGGAACCCTTTGTACAAAAGGACCTGGCGGACCTTCCTGACCGCGCTTGCCGCCCGATATGAGTCAAACCCTGCGTTCGTCTCCATATCCGTCGCGGGACCCACTGCCTCGTCAGAGGAGATGATCCTGCCCAATAGCGCAAACACGCCCTCTCAAGACCAGTTCGGGGGCCTCTTGCCGAACGCCATGTGGCTTAAACTGCTGGCGTTCCACTACCCCGGACGGCCGGCGTACCAGAGGTCGGATCAGGCCTTCATCGATGAGTGGGAGGCGGCAATCGATATGTACGGGGAGATCTTCAGTGGCGTGACACTGGTCGCGACGACTGGCGCCGGCCTTCCCAACCTAGCTGCCAAGGGCTTCACGGTCCCCAGCCATTTCAGTGCGGCTTGTCCCCATCCCAACATGGATTGTGCCGCCGAGACGACGATTCTGTCCTACTTCGAGCAACGCACTGTGGGAGGAGCCAACGCAAAGGCAGCCCAGGAGGACGGGATGGAAGCTGCGCGCGTAAGCCTAGGACGCTTCAACCTGGGCGTAGACGGCATAAAACTGGTGTCGCGGAGCACGGCGCAGTTCAGGGCGCCTGCGGCTCAGGTCCTCGGCGGGGCCCAGTTCAACTCATCCTTTACAAATTTCACCTTGACGGAAGGATGCACCAGCAAGTTTCCACCCAAGCCTAAAGACAGGCCGGCGGCGTGCAGCATTCCGTCCACCTGCACCACACAAATGTGCATCCCCGTCGCATGCATCCCGCAGACTTGCCTCGCCCCCGGGGTCACGCAGGCGGATCTGGCAAGCTTCAACATACTCAGAAACGTTCCCAAGAAGGACCTGATCTCGCCGGAGCAGGTAGAATACAACGTGCTGAAAATCTACTTCAACGGAACGCCGGCCGCCTCGTTCTTTGGCGGGACCCGGGGCGCCACGCCCCTCAATTACCTCCAAATCTATGCGGCGGACTTCCTATACGCCGATACGCATGTCCATGCGCCGGAACAGGTGGTGGAGACGGGCGGCGCGAGCATCTCCGTCTCGGCGCAGGATCTGCTCAACCTGGCGAGACAGAAGATCATGGCGATCGGCGAACCGGCCTCGTTGCGGCTGGAGTGATTCCATTGCACTTTCACCGAAAAGCATGGGCCGCCTCCACTCAACATCTCCTCTGCCCTGCCTTGGCAAAAAACATCCTTGCCCGGCGCATATGGTGTGCGTATACTTGCCCAATTCCCCCATCAACTGCTTGAACGCAGTTGCTCTCGGCACTTTCCAC
>JBAVYF010000595.1:0-1993 GCA_049698655.1 Occallatibacter sp.
GTGCAGGGGCATTCGCGAAGCGATTGAAACGGTGGGCGCCCGGCTCCGGTATGAGACTGTCTCAAAACTCCGGCAAATTTTTGAATGAATTGCGGCGGTTGGCGTCTGAGAGGCATGGCACAACCCATCGCTCCCGACTACGGCCAACAATTTCTTTTTCCACCCGCGCTCGAAGACTGGGTGCCGGCCGATCACCCGGCGCGATTCCTGCGCGAGTTCGTCGAGCAACTCGATCTGCCCGCCTTGGGCTTTGCCCTGCCCGCCGCCGTGGAAGGCCGTCCGCCTTACCACCCGAGCCTGCTCTTGAAGATTTGGCTTTACGGCTACTACCACCGGATTCGTTCGACCCGCAAACTGGAGGTTGCTTGCCGTGAACATCTCTCGCTGCTCTGGCTCACCGGCCTGATCCAGCCCGATCACAACTCGCTCTGGCGCTTCTGGCGCGACAACCAAAAGGCGCTGCGCCACATCTTCAAACAAACCGTGCAACTGGCCGTGCATACCGGAGCCGTTGGCCTGGCCCTGCAAGCCCTGGACGGCACGAAAATCCAGGCCGCCTGTAGCGGCCCCAAAGGGTGGAGCCAGGAATACATGGAAAAACTTCTGGCCCAACTCGACGCCGCCCTGGACGAGATCGAACTGACCCTCGTGGAAGAAAACGCGGATCTAGATCAATCCGGCTACCGTCTGCCCGCCGGACTGGCCGGGCGCCAAGCCCTGCGCGAAGAGATCAAACGCGGTCTGGCGCAACTGCAAGCCGACGGACGCTCGCACTATCATCCGGTCGAACCGGAAGCCCGGCGGATGAAAGTCGGCGACACCAATCGCTACGCCTACAACGCCCAAGCCGTGGCCGATGGCAAGGAAGGCGTGATCGTTGCCTGCGACGCCAACCGCCAGGAAACCGACAACGGCCAACTGGTGCCAATGGTACAACAAGCCCGGGAGAACTTGGGCGTGGCCGCGCCCGCCGCTGTGACCCTGGCCGACACGGGGTATGGAGCGGGCGGCGACCTGCAAGCCGCCGCCGAAAAACACCTGCCGGTGCTGGTGCCACCAGCCGAAGGCGCGCCCGCCAAAGACAACCCTTACGCGAGTCAACACTTCCATTACGATCCGGCCGACCACACCGTCACCTGTCCCCAAGGCCACCTGCTTGATCACGAAGGCCACACTAGCAAGGACGGTGTGCGCGTCGAACGTTTTCGCTGCCACCGGCGCGACTGCCCCGTGCGCGCCCGCTGCACCGGCGACCCCAAAGGCCGGCAGATTGAAATCCGACCGCACCGGCAGGAAGTTCAAGCGATGCGGCGGCGCCTGCAAGACCCGGACGCACGAGCCCTCTGGGAACAACGCGCCAGGATCATCGAACCGCGCTTTGGACAGATCAAACAACACGACGGCTTTCGACGGTGGACGGTATGGGGATTAGCAGGCGTCAAGACCCAATGGACGATGGTGTGTGCAACCTTGAACCTGCGCATCCTCTACCGGCACTGGCAAGCCGGGCGTGGACCGGAAAAAGAAAATCCGTTGGCAGTCATAAGCCTGAAAATGGCGATTCGAGAGTCAAAGCCATCTGGCGGAATCCAAAATCAACTCGCGCGGTGGTGGCAGAAGCTATTGTCCCGGCAGCCGAGCGGAGTCGAGTCCAGCCAACCGGTTTCCCCTTTGCCTTCGCCACCATCCAATAAAATAACTTTTGAGACAGTCTCGTATCTGCCGCCCTACTCGCCGGATTTCAATCCCATCGAAAACCTGTGGAGCAAGTCAAGCAAAGCCTGCAGAGCGCGGCTCCGCGCACCTTGGACGAACTGGTGGGGGCTGCCAAAGCAGCCTTCGAGGCCATATCAACCGCCGACGGCCAAGGGTTCTTTTTATACGCCTATTACGGTATATGTTTATGGAAACACTCTAAATTTCGATATGCGAAAAGCGTCAGAATACCTTACGCAAATCCAATGCCTATCGCATTTAATTGAAAATCAATAAC
>JBAVYF010000596.1:0-3369 GCA_049698655.1 Occallatibacter sp.
AAAAATAATCTGCAAGGTTTCAGGAGAAATTTATACCCCCTAGGGGTATAGGGAGGGGAGGGGGGTACCCTTCTGCCTCCCGAAACGACGGCCAGATGGAACCCGGCCTGAGTTCAAAGTAGCAGGATGCGGGAAATAATCTGCAAGGGCGAGTTATTTCCGGAAGCGCTCCGCCACCGAGGCCGCCAAAATTGTCGCCTGCACCCATCCCCACACAATCAGAGCCCAACGCCAGAAGTTCAACCAACCATAGGTGCTCAAGAAATAGAGCAAGCGAAGGCGAGGAAACCATGGCTGGCAAAACTCCGGGCTGGGATTGGGCGCCCATTTCTCGTCCATTCCCAGTTTTATCAGTGGTACGGCGTTTTCCAGCGTATAGACGAACGGCTGGAAGTGTGGGTAATGATCCGATACGGGCTCACGCGGTACGGGTTTATTGGCCTCATCATAGGACCGGACCATATTGGGCTGGTAGCGTGCTGTCTCTATCATTGCTTGTTTCCTGCCGCCCCAAGTAAAGATGCTTGTGCCGATCAATAACGTGAGTGCAATAGACAAAACTATGCGAAAAGGATTTTCCTCCAGCCAGGCAAAGGCTATTTTCAACCAACGCCAGAGAATCCAGCTCTTCTGCGCCTGCAAGCATCGGAAGCGGAAGAGAACGTACTTGGCCCCTTTGTGGTCGCCTTTTCTCTCGAGCAAATCCCGAAGCTGCATCCACGGCTGCGGCTCGATTCGCCGAACAGGCAGCTGGAGCATAAGCCATTCAATGCGCTCCCTCGCTATGAGCGGAAGTTCGAAGGCATAGGCGTTCTTCCTGACGTCTTCGGAGGTTGGCGGATCGTGAAGGGTCAGTTCCTCGTATGTCAAGCCAACAAGATCAATCTCCCCTTGATTTGGCCAGCTGAGGCGGTCGTCACGCAAATTTCTTACCCTTGCTCCGCCCAGAAACAGCCGAGTTTGGTCTGACTCTTGAATTCGCAGCCAGATAAGATCACAAAGAAGCTGCATGTTCGCGCAATAAACAGTTGCAATTCGTGCACCCGAAAACGCGAGGTCACCGGCAATCTTGGAGCCTGCCATCGAAATTGCGCCCCCGGTGTCAAGACCCTTGTCGAAATAGACGGTGCCTTGAATCTCGGCTCCGTCCATGACGAGCGCGTTTCCTTCGGTCGCCAGTTTTGCGCCGGAGCACCTTAGCTGACCTCCAACTCGGGCGTTATTGAGGCGGATTGTCCCAGACGACGTAAACAAATATTTCTCCTCGGGGACGTCACCGACCTCGGCTTGCTGGTAGCTCAAGACCACATTGCCAGCGATTTCTGCCCGGTCCAAACCAAGCGAGATTCCGCTTGATGTCAGGCTCGCTCCCGAGCCATCAAGATTTCCGTCGATGCGTACGCCCAGCATTCGAATTTCTTCGCCAAACCGGCAACGACGAAAAAGAAACGGACCATGAATCACTAGACGGTCTCCACGGATGCCGGTTTGTGGCGCAGTACATTCGGTAAGGAGTATCCCCATAGTCTCGGCTGACCTGAGGTCTATCATCCCGTTAAAAGTGCAGCACCTACAGTCAATAATCACAGTGACATGGCTTCCTCGGAGTTCAAGTGGACCCAGGACGGTCGCAGCATAGACGCGCAACCCCTTCGAGTCGATGTGCGGCGCGGCTTCAGGGTCGGTGGCCAGCCAGCGGAGGAACTCTGAACGAACCTCTGGGCGCGGGGCCTTCTCATCGGGATCGGGCAGCTCTTTGGAGCTGGCCGAGTCGCGCAGAACCTTCTTCTCGGAATCCCAGAGATCGGGCTTGAAGCGTTCCTGCGCAAGATGGATGAGTTTTTCGGCGCGGATTTGGTCGAGCTTGATCATTGAGGGCATCCGCCTTTCAGAGGGGGCTTTGCCGATAATGTACACCCTGCGGAGCAGATTACCCGCAGCTAACGGCTCAGGTACCAAAGAGTAGAAATGCCCTGCCACGCGCTGGATGCCCGGTACAATCAAAGGTAGGGAGTCATGGGAGGGATTATCCGCCTCTCTTGCCGGAAATGAAGGGTTGACATCAGAAAATGGCGCGCCGCAGACGGACGAGCAGACGAAAAAAGGGTTCTGGCGCGGCGGGAGTCCTGCTGGCGGTTTTTCTCGTCTTACTGTTAGCGGCGGGCGGGGCGGCGGCCTGGCTGGTTTTTACCCCCTTCGGGCCGGAGAGCGAGACGTTTGTTGAGCTTACGCCGGGCTCCTCGACGATACAAATGGGCCGGCAATTGGAAGCGGCGGGTATCGTGCGCAGCCAGTATGCCTTTGACCTGATGCGCTGGCTGAGACGGAGAACGCTCAAGGCCGGCGAGTACCGGTTCGACCACCCGGCTGCGGTCACCGAGGTCTATGCGCGCATCAGCCGCGGCGATGTTTTTACCCGGACGGTCACCATTCCGGAGGGCGCGAACATCTTCGAGATCGCTGCCCGGCTGGAGCAGGCGGGATTTGGCGCCCAGCAGGATTTTCTGGACGCGGCGGCAAAACAGGCGGGGCAGGCGCGCATGGTGGCTGACCTGGACCCCGAAGCGCTGAGCCTGGAGGGCTACATGTTTCCGGATACCTATCATTTTGCCCGCAAGGCGACGCCGGCCCAGATTTGCGCGGCGATGGTGCGGCGCTTCCGCGCAGTGGCCGCGCAACTTGGATTGAAGGGAAATGTGCATCGAGTAGTTACCATGGCTTCGCTGGTGGAACGGGAGACGGCGGTGGACGCGGAGCGTCCGCTGGTGGCCAGCGTCTTTGAAAACCGGCTGGCCAAAAAGATGCCGCTGATGACCGATCCGTCGGTAATCTACGGCCTCGAACTCGATGGACGCTGGAGGGGCGCGATCTTCGAGAGCGACCTGAAACTCGACACACCATACAACACTTACCTGCACACCGGCCTGCCGCCGGGGCCGGTGGCCAATCCCGGCCTGCGGTCGCTGCGCGCGGCCATGGAGCCGGCGAAGACGGACTATCTTTACTTTGTGGCCGCCGGGGCCAACCCCCAGGGAGGGTCGTTGTTTTCCAGCACCATCGAGGAGCACGCACGCAACGTGGCCGGCTACCGTCATGCGGTGAAGAAGGCAGGTGGCCGGTGAAGAAAAGCTATCGGCGCGCGCTCGCCGCAACCCTCGTCTTTCCGCTCCTGCTGCTTTCAGGGTGCCTGTGGACCACGCGCAAGCTGCCCATTCCCAAGCCGCCTTCGATCACCCAGACGGTCACGCCGGATGAGTTGGTGGCGCAGCTCAACCAGAGCTGGGCCGCAATCGATAGCCTCAACGCCACTGTCGAGATCCAGGCCAGCGTGCTCAAAAGCAAGGAAGGAGTGGCCAGGGACTACACCAC
>JBAVYF010000597.1:0-9625 GCA_049698655.1 Occallatibacter sp.
CCATCATTTGTATCTCGGGGCCACCAACAGTTGGCTCTACGAGTCCGTGGATGGAGGCGCATCCTGGCATCGGCTCTCCAAGCTGGACTCCTTTGACGACCTGATTCTGGATCACATCGTCGTGGACCCGGCGAATCCCGCCACTGTCTATGTAGCCGCGTGGAGGCTGGACCAGCCCGGCGGCGGACTGTGGGTGAGCCATGACGGAGGCCGGAGCTGGAGTGTGGTCGAGGGGTTGCGCGGGCAGTCGATTCGCGCTTTCGCGCAGGCGCCCTCCAATCCGGCCATGCTCTTTGCCGGAACCCTGGAAGGCGTCTTTCGCAGCACGGATTCGGGCGCCTCCTGGACGCAGATCAGCCCGCCGGGCAGCCGGGAGATTCACGAGGTGGAGTCGCTGGCCATCGATCCCGCTGACCCAGATGTGGTCTACGCCGGAACCTGGCATCTGCCCTGGAAGACCACCGACGGCGGCAAGATCTGGCACAACATCAAGCGAGGCGTCATCGACGACTCCGATGTGTTTTCCATCATCATCGATCCGGCTGAGCCGAAGACGGTCTTCGCCAGTGCGTGCAGCGGCATCTACAAGAGCGAGAACGCGGCCGAACTGTTCAAGAAGATCGAGGGCATTCCCTCGACAGCGCGCAGGACGCGCGTGCTGAAGCAGGACCCGGCAAACCGTGAAGTTGTCTATGCCGGGACCACCGAGGGGCTCTACAAGACCGTGGACGGCGGCAAGAGCTTTCAGCGCATGACCGGGCCGGATGTGATCGTCAACGATGTTTTTGTCGATCCGGGTGACTCGAATCATGTGCTCGCGGCCACCGACCGCGGAGGCGTTCTGCTGAGCCAGGACGCGGCAGCCAGCTTTGTGGCGGCGAATGAGGGATTCAGCGGGCGCAAGGTGGAGGCGCTGCTGGTGGACCGCGACAATCCCGAGAGGCTTTTTGCCGGGGTGGTGAACGACAAGAGCTATGGCGGTGTTTTTGTTTCCACCAATGGCGGCGCGCACTGGGAGCAGATGGCCGAGGGGCTGGACGGGCGCGATGTCTTTGCTTTAGCCGAGTCGCCGGAGGGAACGATCCTGGCGGGAACCAACCACGGGATCTTCGCGCTGGAGGCGGACGTGCCGGGAGGCAGTTGGAGCCCGCGCAGCACGATCCAGAACACGCTGGTGAAGACGGCTACCGAAACGCACTATGGCAAGCGCGTCAACATCGAGAAGCATGTGAAGGATACACGGCGCCAGATGGATGGACGCGTTCACTCGCTCGACCTTTCCGGTGACGCCTGGCTGGCCGCGACCACTGGCGGCCTGTTCACCAGCAGGGACCATGGCGCCAGTTGGCAGGGCGGCCCGGTGATGGGCGCGGTGGATTATCTTTCGGTTGTCGCGCATGGATCGCTGCTGACCGCGGCCCGGCGGGATGGCGTGGTTCTGTCCTCCGACGCCGGCGAGAGCTGGATGCCGATTAGCGTGCCGGCCATGCTCACGCGCATTCATTGCGTTGCCTTCTCCGCGGATGGGACGTTGTGGCTGGGCGCGCGCGAGGGCGTGTACTTTACGCGCGACCTGGGCAAGACCTGGATGTGGGTCCACCGGTTTCCGATGAGCGACGTGGACGACCTTTTCTATGACGCTCACCTGGGCAGGATTCTGGTCAGCTCGCGGTCGAGCGACCAGGTCTACGCCATCGATCCGAAGTCGCTGGAGTGGAAGTGGGCTCAGACCGGCTACCGAATCAACCGTGTTCGGGCGGCCGGAGAGCGGCTGCTGGCGGCCTCGCTCTATGATGGGGTGCTGATTGAACCGCAGGCGGCCGGGGCGGAGACCGGGCAGAAGTGATTGGGAACGGGGAATACTTCCAGATAGAGAATCTGTTTCTGTATCATTAGAATATGCAGACCGAGACGGCGGTTTCCCGCCAGCCAGCAGCCTTCCGCACCCACGATCCACGGCTCGAGCCGATTGCCGCCAAAGTTCTGGCTGGCGAACGGCTGGACTTCAACGACGGCCTCGCGCTCTACGGATCATCGGACGTGCTGGCCGTGGGCTGGCTGGCCAACCATGTGCGCGAGCGGCTGCATGGGGACGTGACCTACTTCAACGTCAACCGCCACATCAACCCCACCAACGTCTGCGTGGCCAACTGCCGGCTCTGCGCCTTCGGACGCAAGAAAGGCGACGCGGCTGGCTACACGATGGCTCTGGAAGAGGCTTGGGAGACGGCGGCCTCGGGCTATTCGGAGGCGGTGACGGAGTTTCACATCGTCGGCGGGCTGCACCCGGACCTGCCGTTCGAATACTTTCTCGACCTGGTGCGCGGCCTCAAAGTACGTTTTCCCAAGGTTCACATCAAGGCCTTCACCATGGTGGAGGTGGCGTATCTGGCGCGGCGCGCCAAGCTGAGCATTGAAGAGACGCTCATCAAGATGCGCGAGGCGGGGGTGGACTCGATGCCCGGCGGCGGCGCGGAGATTTTCGCGGCGCGGGTGCGCTCCATCATCTGCGACCACAAGATCGACGGAGACGAGTGGCTTTCGACGGCGCGCCTGGCCCACAAGCTGGGCTTCAAGTCCAATGCGACGATGCTCTATGGGCACATCGAGAACGACGAAGACCGCGTGGACCACCTTCTCAAGCTGCGCGCGCTGCAGGACGAGACCGGCGGCTTCCAGACGTTTATTCCGCTGGCCTTCCATCCGGAGAACACGGCGCTCGACCATCTGCCCGTGACCACGGGGCTGACCGACATTCGCCAGGTTGCGGTTAGCCGCCTTCTTCTGGACAACTTTCCCCACATCAAGGCATACTGGCAGATGCTCACGGCGAAGATTGCGCAGATCGCGCTGCGCTTCGGAGCCGATGACCTGGACGGCACGGTCGTCGAGGAGAAGATTTACCACGACGCCGGCGCGACCACGCCGCAGGGCATGACGCGCAAGGAGCTTTGCCGCCTGATCACCGAGGCTGGCCGCGTTCCCGTGGAGCGCGATACTCTTTACCATGCAGTGACGCGCACGGAGGACAGTTTTATCGTTGCGGTTTAAGATGTATCGTCGCGGTTTAAGATGAATCTGGAAAGGGACGATCTCGATGGATGAATTTAGCCGGAATGCTCTGATTGGACTCTGCTTCGGATTCCTGTGGGGAATCCTGTGCTCGATCGCGATCCTGTATTCCATTTACCTGTCCGCCTATCGCAAGGCGGTCAAGGATTCTCTCAAGCAGGTCAAGCCGCAGCGTTACACCGATGTTCTGGAAAAGATATTGGCACAGAAAGCAGAAAAGCAAGAAGCCAAGAAGGCAAAAGCAGCAGCGGCCCCCCCGCCCCAGTGAGCGGCTGTTCAACAACTAGTTTTTGATAAATGGAGCCACTTGCAAAATTGTCTTCCGTTAGCTGATATGCGTCAGGGCACGACTTCAGTCGTGCCGCCAATGGCACATTCAGATTCCGGCTTTAGCCGCTGCGGAATTGCAAACAACTAACAGCAAAGATACGCAGGGGCTAAAGCCCAATATCTTCTTACTGATCTCGCGGCACGACTGAAGTCGTGCCCTGACGCTTCTTGCCATGCGCAATTGAATTTTGCAAGAAGCTCAATGGATTCTGGAAAGTTTTACTGCCGCACCACCACGCCGCCCTTCATCACAAAGCTCACTCGTTCAACAGCGGTAATGTCTTCGAGCGGATTTCCGGGAACGGCGACGATGTCGGCAAAGTAACCGGGCTTGAGTTGGCCGATCTGGCCCTCCCAGCCGAGCAGCTTTGCGCCGTTGATCATGTCGGCTTGCAAGACAGCCAGCGGCTTCATTCCGTAGCGGACCATCAACTCCATCTCGACGGCCTGCGTGCCGTGCGGGAAGGGACCAACGTCTGAGCCGACGGCAAATGGGATTCCAGCGGCAATCTGCTTCTTGAACTCCCGAATCTTCACATCCAGCAGAGCCTTCTCGCGCGCGGCAACGGCGGGCGACGGAGCGTGCTGCGCGAAGTAGTCGAAGATGGCGAAGGTGGGCACGGCAGGAATGTGTTTTTCGCGCATCAGGCGCATGGTCTCGTCGCTGAGCTGGGTGGCGTGCTCGATGGAAGCGACGCCGGCTTGGGCGGCGAAGAGCGTGCCCGGCTCGCCCATGGCGTGAACAGCAACGCCGGTGCCCAGGCGATGCGCCTCTTCGACAGCGGCGGCCAGTTGCGCCTCAGTATATTGATAGGGTGTCCGCAGCTCGCCGTCAACCACTGTGTCTTTCCCCGTCTCGTAAATCTTGACGAAGTCCGAACCTTCTTTGTGCTGTGCGCGAATAACCTCGACCAATTGGTCGATGGAGTTGGCGTAGTCGGCGTTGGAGAGCACGTGCTGGGCGGGATTGTAGTGGATGGCGTCCTCGTGGCCGCCGAGGATGCTGATGGCGTTGCCGCTGATGCGCAGGCGCGGGCCGGGGATTAGCCCCGCGTTGATGGCGTCGCGCAGCGCCGTGTCAGCCGAGCCGGCGCCCTCGGTGCCCAGGTCGCGTTCGGCGGTGAAACCGGCCATGAGGTCAGCCTTGGCAGCTTGCTCGGCAAGGATCGTGCGCCAGGGAACCGACTCCTCGACGGTCTGCAGGTCTTCGGCGCCGGGGTGCAGAAATAGATGCACGTGGGCGTCGATGAGGCCGGGGAGCAGCGTGACGTCGCCCAGGTCGATGACTTTAGCCCCTTGCGGATGCTCGACGGAGCTGCCCACGGCGCGGATGCGTTCGTCCTGAACGAGAATCTCGCCGGGCTGGAGCAGTGTTCCGGTATCCACCTGGAGCAGTCGCGCCGCATGCAGCACGATGGGGGTCGAGGCCGGCTGCTGCGCCTGGGCTACACCGGCAATGACGATAGCCAGGGCGAAAGCCAGAGTGAAGGTGAGCAGACGCATGGGACGAGGGCAGAGAGAGAGGTTTCGCATGACTCAAGAATATGCTGCATCGGCCCCCTCTTGTCGAGGGCCGATGCGGCCTGGGTGCGTTTTCCGCTCAGTACGCCGGAATCCCGGTGAGGTGCTGGCCGATGATCAGGGTGTGAATGTCGTGCGTGCCCTCGTAGGTGATGACCGATTCCAGGTTCATCATGTGGCGCATGATGGGATAGTCGTCGGTGATGCCGTTCGCGCCCAGAATGTCGCGCGAGATGCGGGCACATTCCAGAGCCATCCACACATTGTTGCGCTTGATGAGAGAGATGTGCTCGTGGCCAACCGTGCCGGCGTCCTTGAGGCGTCCGACGTGCAGCGCGAGCAACTGGGCCTTGGAGATTTCATTGGCCATCCACACCAGTTTTTCCTGGACAATCTGATGGCTGGCAATGGGCTGGTTGCGGAACTGCTTGCGGAATTTGGCGTACTGGAGGGCGGTGTCGTAGCAGGACATGGCCGCACCGATGGCTCCCCAGGCGATGCCGTAACGGGCCTGGTTGAGGCACATGAAGGCGCTCTTGATGCCGGCGGCGCCGGGCATCGCCGCCGTGAGGGGCAGATGCACGTCCTGCAGTGAGAGGCCGCTGGTGTGGGAGGCCCGCAGGCTCCACTTGCCATGGACATCGTAGGCGGAGAAGCCTGGTCGATCTGTCTCCACCAGGAATCCGCGGACCTTGCCGCCTTCATCCTCGTTTTTGGCAAAGACAATAGCCACGTCGGAGATGGTTCCGGAGGTGATCCACAGTTTTTCGCCGTTGAGGATATACTCGTCGCCCACCTTGCGGGCGGTGGTGGTCATGGCTCCGGGATTGGAGCCGGCGCCGGGCTCGGTGAGGCCGAAGCAGCCCAGCTTTTCGCCGCTGGCCAGCTGCGGCAGCCAGGTATTCTTCTGGTCTTGAGAGCCGAAGGTGTAGATGGGGTACATCACCAGGCCGGACTGCACGCTGACAAAGCTGCGGAAGCCGGAGTCGCCGCGTTCCAGCTCCTGCATCACCAGGCCGTACTCGACGTTGGACATGCCGGCGCAGCCGTATCCCTCGAGGTTGGCGCCAAAGAAGCCCAGTTCGCCCATGATGGGGACCAGCTCGCGCGGAAAACGCTCCGTGCGGAAGCACTCCTCGATGATGGGAATGAGGTTGTCCTCGACAAAGTCGCGAGCGGTCTTCCGGACGAGCAATTCGTCCTCGCTGAAGCTGGAGTCGAGATGAAGAAGATCGAAGCCTTGAAATTTGAAGCCCATGGTTTACCTGCCGTTCTGTCGAAATCAATCAAAACAGACGATTTTAGCAGGTGGGGAGGGGTGGTGGGAACCGGGGGCATTCCCGGGTAGTGGTGCCGTTCGATTTCCACAGCGTCACGGTTTGGCCGTTGTTTTGCTTCTGATTCTCGCTGGCGTGTTCAATGCCAAGGCTTACGGTTTCTTCCCAACGGCAATTCGCACTGTTGTGGAGGTGCCATGTTCCACATTGACCTGTATGATGCCCTCTTGGGAAGGTGAGAGGTGTGGAGAGAGAACAAGGCTAAGCGTTTCTGCTGCCCATATATGCGTGGGAAGGCTTTTATTCGGCATGGAAGTAAGAGAGGCAAGTGATTCCGAGGAATCGACCGACAGGTGGACGCCTGTTTGCAAACTAACGACAACTGAAAAATCGACATCCTTCCCATATACATTAATTGCCGGGAATCCGCCGGGTGGTTTGACTCTCTTCCATCCAGCTAGTTGTAAGACACTATCAATCTCTTTGAGTAGGTTTATGGATTCCTCGTCTTCGGCAACTGAAGAGAATGTGTATTCGGTGCCTTTGAATCCTTGCAGTGCGGTAACAAAGTCAGATGCGTTGGTTAGCGATCTAGGGGTCTTGAGTCGGTTCAATTCTGCTTGGGCCTCAGCAGCCTGTTTCTTAGCGAATATAATATCGTTTTCAAACGAGTCGGCCTCTTTTCGCGCATTGCCTGCAATGGTTAAGGCGTTTGATGCCGCATTTCGTGCGTCCTTGGCCTCATTCTCGGCTTTTCCGAGAGATTCTTCGGCTTTCCTAGCTCTGGTCAACGCATCAGTGGCTTGTGAAAACGCAGTAGACGAGTCGGAGATGGCCTTCTCTGCTTTTCTATCAGCTTCCGCTGCTTTATCACCAAGAGAGCCTATAACACTGCCGGAAAGTTCGTTCGTCTTGATGAGACATTTGAGGCCAACAGATAAGGCGAGAATCAGCACAATGGTAGACCAACTTCCGATATGCCTTCTTATTCTTTCAGGCAGTTTCGTGAAAAAGTCAGCAACGAGTTCGCCAGCGCAGCCGACGATCACGAATCCCTCAGAAACGTATTCAGCAACTTCCCAGCGATGGAGTACCGAAGCGACATCCGATGACGCAAAAATCATCTTAGTTCACCTCCCACTTCTTATACCGGTTCTATGTCCTACTCCAGAAACTCCCGCACAAACGGGTTCCTGCTCCGGACCAGCTCTTGCAGCGTGCCGTCGAAGATGAGGCGGCCTTCTTCGAGCATGAGGAAGGTGGTGGAGGGGTCGGTTATGCCTTTGGGCAGCGGAACCATGCGGCCCTGTTCGGGATCGAAGTAATGGTTGCAGAGGATGAGTGCGTCCTGGAGGCGATGAGTGACCATCAGAGAGGGGGTGTGGTTGACGTCGCGCTCCTTGACGATCAGCTCGATGATGGTGGTCGACGTGACCGGGTCAAGGCCTCCGGTGGGCGAGTCGTAAAGCAGCAGTTCGGGCTTGCGGATGAAGGCTCTGGCTATGGCCACGCGGCGGCGCATTCCGCCCGAGAGGCTGGCCGGATACAGGTCGAAGGTCTCCTCCAACTCGACAAAGCGCAGCGCATCGCGGACGCGGAGGTCGATTTCGCCGTCAGGAACCTGCTCCTGGATCAGTTGGTAAGCGACGTTGTCGCGGACGGAGAGCGAGTCGAAGAGGGCGCCTTCCTGGAAGACCATGCCAGTGCGGGCGCGCAAGGGAAAAAGCTGCTCCTCGGGCATGCGGGCGATCTCTTCGCCGAAGAGCTGAATACTGCCCTGGTCGGGGCGCAGCAGGCCGTTGACCAGCTTGAGCAGGACGCTTTTGCCCACCCCGGCCGGGCCAAGCAGAACACGCGTCTCTCCTGGCGCAATGGAGAAGCTGACGTCGTCGAGCACCGGTGGGCCATCGAAGGCGATGGAGACATTGCGAAAGGCGACGACCGGACCCGCATCCGCAGCCGTTTCCCGGGCAAACGGGTCCGAGCCGGAATGAGAGATTGCAGGAGTCTCGTTCATAGCGGGGGGAAGAGGGTGAGCAGCACTTGGGTGAGGAGGAAGTCGACGAAGATGATGAGCACGGAAGACCAGACGACAGCCTGAATGGTGGAGCGGCCCACGCCCTGGGTGCCGCCCGTGGTTCTCATGCCGTAGAAGCAGCCGATGGAGCTGAGAATGTAGCCAAAGAAGAGCGGCTTCACCAGTCCCTGAATGATGTCGGGATAGCGCAGGTGTTCCCAGGCCATGTTCAGGTACTGTGTGCCGTTCTGGTGGTTCATGAATACGGTGACCAGGCCGCCGCCCGCAATGCCGCAGGCATCGGAAACGATGGTGAGAAAGAAGAGCATGCAAATGGAAGCAAAGATGCGCGGGGTAACCAGCTTGCGGATAGGGTCCACGCCCAGGGCGCGCATGGCGTCGATCTGCTCGGTAACCACCATGGAGCCGAGTTCGCTGGCCATCGAGCTGGCATTGCGGCCGCTGACCATCACTCCGGTGAGTATCGGCCCCAGCTCCCGGATCATGGTCAGCGAGACAAACTGGCCAGTGACGGCAGTGGCGCCGAAGGCCGACAGCGTGGCCGCCGATTGCAGGGCCAGCACGCCGCCCGTAGAGAGTCCGGTGAGCACCACGATGGACAAGGAGCCAAAGCCGATGATGTCGGACTGAAGGAGAAATTCCGGCCAGTAAATCGGAGGACGATAGAGATTTGTGAAAGCGCGCAAGGCAAACAGGGAGTAGTCCTGCACGCTGAGGATGAGGTTCTTGGCGGTTTTTTCGATCGTTGCTATCGCCATTGCGTTAGCCGGCCAGCGGCGCTCTCCGGAACTCGTGTTGCAAGGACAGGATAGCGTATGAGGGGGTTTACTCTCTGCCCTTCTTCCGGATCTCGATGTTGAGGCGCTTGATCTTCTGGTTGAGGGTGGAGAGGGGAATGTGGAAGTGCTCGGCGGCGTCGGTCTGGTTCCAGTTGGAGCGTTCGAGCTTTTCGATGATAATGCGGCGCTCGATGTCTTCCAGAATGTCGAAGAGCGAGGCGTTGGGGTTGTGTTCGAGAAGCGCATCCTGAAAGCTGCGGCCGGTGATGTGGCCGGGGAGCAGATCGGAGCCGATGACCGGCCCGCTGGAGAGCACGACGCCGCGCTCGATCGCGTTTTCCAGTTCGCGGACGTTGCCCGGCCACTCGTAATCGACCAGGGTGCGCAGGGCGTCGGCGGAGAGCTTGCGCGGAGAGAGGCCGTTCTCGTTGGCGTAGAAGTCGAGGAAGTGCTGCGCGAGCAGCGGGATGTCTTCGCGACGGGCGCGCAGCGGGGGCAGGTCCACGCAGATGACGTTGAGGCGGTAGAAGAGGTCTTCGCGGAAGCGGCCCTCGCGTACTTCCTTGTGCAGGTCGATGTTGGTGGCGGCGATGATGCGCACATCCACC
>JBAVYF010000598.1:0-2736 GCA_049698655.1 Occallatibacter sp.
TACAAAATCAGGGAAGCATTTTTCAATCAAAATACCGTGACAGAACTTATCGAATTTACGGTTCTGGAGTGGCAGCGCCGCATGTTCCTTGCGCCGGAGCCTGAGATATCAAAGGAGTTAGAGGGCATATTGATTCCCGTACAGCCGACGCGTGAGCAATTGCTATCCTTACTACTTGAAGTCTTCCATCGCGGTCAGAAAGCAGGGCCGAAATGAGCGATCCAGTTCACACCATCCCTCCACCGCTCCCCGTCGCCGATCCCAAGTGCCCGAAGTGTAATATCACACTCCAGTTCGCTCACAAACTGGTCACTACCGCATCCCGCTCCGTCATTTCGATGCTTTGGTGCGCCGCCTGTGGTCATCTGCTTAATGTGCAGTGGGTAGGGGAGATACCGAAGGAACAGGCTGGGCCCCGGCTGATCGTGTCGAATTGAGACTACTGATTGGGATTGCTCCAAGCGTCGGTCGGATTGCCGTTGGACTCTTCCCTCTGAATGCCAGCAAGAGGAGCAGGCAGACTGCGGCGCATGGCTTTGGCTGGCTTGCGCTCTGGTGCCAATTGGCGCGGAGTGTATTTCATCGTCGGGGGAGTGTGAGAGATTGGCACCCTGCGCTGCGCTTCCCAGTATTCGTAAAGTTGAGAGCTTAGTTCATTTACCGCTTTCTGCAATCCAGGCTGGCGAGGGTTCTTCCTAAGCGATGCCTTCATCCGGTCCAATGCATTTTGGGCGACTTCCGGATCGCCCGTTTCGAGCACTCCGCCACCCCCTACAATGTCGCTGCGTGGAGCTGGAGGCCGTGCCGTGCGGATATCGGCCCCCATCGACCCTTCCGGGCCAGCAACAGGCTTTCCTTGTGGCGTGAATGTTGCGGTCCGGGTAGGAGCAGTAGAAGTCGTATAGGCGGGAGGTTCAAACGAATGTCGCGATGCCTGCCTAGCGGAGTGCAGCAATTCTCCCTCCTGCCTCTCCACCGGCAGTCCGGCTGGAATCTTAAAGGTTAATGTCCTGCCGGGGAGGGTCAGGCGCGGAGCTGGAGCAACTCCAAACTGCGCCGGAGATGCAAGTTCTAGCGATTCCCTCGCTTGTGACGTTGGCACCATTCCAATGCCGCGCGTGACATCCTGATTCAGAGCGCCTTGGGGATTGGGCCAAACGCCAGTCTTTTCAGCCACTCGCCCGACGATGCCGGTAGTGGCGTGCCGTGGCGACATTCCACGCGCAACCTGCTCGCCCGGTTTCCCGCTGCGGTAAATCTGCCCAGTGCGCTCTTGGGCATCGCGCCAGCTTTTCTCTAGGCCGTTGCGAAATGACATCGCCGCCCCCTCTTTGCGGCCCGCTTGTGCCAGCGAGAATCCCTGTCCAGGCGACACGGATTCGATGTTCCGTTCATAAATTGGGTACACCTCGCGACGGATCGCCGAAGCCATGGCCGAATAAGAATCCATTAGGTCGATAGCTTCCTGAGTGTTCCTCGCCACGTCGGACAGCCGGTTGGCCGTCTTTTTGATCGAATAGATTTCGCCCAACGTGCCGCGATGAGTAAGCCGGTCGAACACACCCGCCCGGACCCGCAGGGCGCTGGCGTAAGAATGCGCTCCATTGCGCTCCGCCTCTGCCGCCTGATTGAGAAGATCGGCTCGGATATTCTGCGCCTCTTGCCTCCCGTCCATATAGCCGAATACAGCATTCACTTTATCCGCAGGCTCGCCGGCGAGATCGACGGCATGACGGCTCAGACTGAGCAATTGCTGGTTGCCCTCTTCCGGCCGCGTCACCGGTGCAAGAAAACTCCTCTTGGGAGCAAGCTGTTTCCATCTTCCGGATTGCGCCGCATCTTTCCCGAAGCGGTCCTGCGCGGCATCCTGCATGGCGTCCCGCGCCAGTTGAACCTCTGTCATATCGATTCCAGTTTTATCCAGCGAACCGCGCATCACCACATCGCGCATGAGCGCGAGACTAGCGTCGTTGGATCGCGCCGCTAAGGTTCGCGCCGCTGCACCGCCTACACGCCCCGTCACTTCTCCACCGGCGATCATGGCGAGCGGTTTCCCGAGCATTTCCCAGAACTCGCCGCCATTGTCTCCCTTGCTGGCGTACTCCTTTGCGGCCTTCGGATCGCCGCCAGCCGCGAGAGAGAGCGCATCGAAAGGATTGCCGCCAGCCGCCGCTTCGACCGGAGCGACGACTGTCCTGCCAGCGGATTCGAGAACTCCCGCTACGCCTCCAAACCACATCGGCACGATGCGGCTAGGATCTTCCTTTAGTTGCTGAAGAGCGTCATTGGCTTTTTGCTTAAGGCCGTGAAACGCAGAGGATACATCGCTTTTCGCCGCTTTCCCAAGCTGAGGAAGGAAGTTTCCATAAACAAGTTCGGTAGCCGCTCCGGTCAAGTCGCGCGGGAGCAGTGGCAATGGTTTTTTTTGCGCATCCCCCGGAACCTCGTACTGACTCCATTCGTCTTTCTTGGGCGCAGGTCCACCGGGAGCGGCCCTTACCTCGTACTGACTCCATTGATCATTCTGCGGTGGCATTGGGATGCGACCTCTTGAACCCTTCTACTTTCGCTGCGGGGATGGAGTAATGTTTGCCTCCATCCGCGAACTTCATGGTCCCTGTCGATGACGGCGCAGGGCGTTTGGGCTGCAAGTCTCCCTGGCGCTTCTTGAGCCATGCCAGCGCACGGGAGTTATCTGGCATCCCATTGAGTCCGACTTCAATCTGCCGGGCGATG
>JBAVYF010000599.1:0-1779 GCA_049698655.1 Occallatibacter sp.
GTCTGGATGAACATGCTGACTTTCCCCTTTCGCGCCCATGCCTTCGCAATGTAATAAGGCAGCGCTGGCGCCGGTTGCAAGTGAAAAACCGACCTGTGGAGTCAGATAGGCATCGATGACATCAGCCAGCCTCATAGGATGTCCCCCAGGTCAAAGGCGCCGACCTCACGAAGAGCCGCCATGTTCACCTTTGCGTAGATGCTGGTTGCCGACGTGCTGCGATGTCCCAGGTGGTCGCCAATCTCCTTGAGGGTCAGTCCCTCGGCCAGCAGACGAGCCGCGCAGGCGTGACGCAATGCATGCCCGCCCCGATGCGCCGCTTCGATGCCAAGTGCGACGAATCGCCGATTGGCGACGTCAAAGATGCTGCTCGCCTTCAAAGGGCGGCGAGGCGCCTGCATGCAGATGAACACTTCCGCGCAAGATGACGGCGGGCGGACGTTGTCGATGTAACGGGCCAGCGCCTCAGCGACGACGGGCAACAGCGGATAGATCTGGGGCTGTCGCCGCTTCAGCCGAATGAGCCTGAGGGTTCGCCCCGCCCAATCGATCTGGTCGAGCCGTAGAGCGGCGACTTCGCCGCTCCGCATGCCATAGAGCGCGAGCAGCAGCAGTATAGCGCGATCACGGATATCGGGTGGCCTGTCCGTGTCGACGTCGGCCAGCATTCGCTGGACGGCAGACCAATCCGGGGCATATGGCAACGACTCCTGCTGGTAGATCCGAGGCCGAGAAATCGACTCCGCCAATTGCTCTGGGCACCACCCCTCTTTAGCTGCATAACGCAAGAACGCGCGCAAGGCCGAGATTATGCTGGCCGTCGAGACGCGCGCCCAGCGGCCCTTTCCCTGGGTGGCGATATAGTTATCGATATCTCCCGCTGTCAGATCCTTGAGGTGGCGGCCTGCCTCCCCGCACCACCCCAGGAATCTCCTGGTCATACGGCCCCATCGCTCCACCGTCGCCGGTGTGAAGCCGCGCTCGTCGCGCATCCAGGTGACATATCGGTCGAGTTGACCCTGGTAGGAAAACGCGGTGGTGGGTTCACGCCACCAGCCAAGAAATCGCAGCCATGGCCGTCCGATATCAATGACCCGCCGTGCAGCGGTGGCCGCCCCGTGAAGGTTCTGCCGCTCGTTCGCAATCGGTAGCAACTCCATCATGCCAACGCCCCGATCGGCATCCGGGCCAAGATGTCGCGCGATCCAAAGAAGCTCGTTGCGCTTCATCTTGAGGACCGCGGGCCTTGCTCCGTGTGCAGCACAGTGGCTGAGATAGCGGTTCCGCTCGTCGGCGAACGGTGTGTCCTGAAACAGGTGATTGGCGGCCTTGCCGCAAGAAGACAGATGATCCATGGCGAACCCCCAAAAGAGTAAGGTCCGCCAGCCGAAGCCCCGATTTATGTTGCGTCAAGCGCGCCCCAGCTTCACAGGCAGCAACGGGAGCGAGGCCCTTAGGCCACATAACGTTGGCCGCAACATAATGGCTAATATGTTCACCACAACATATTAGCCAGTTCCGCCGGCGCTACCGGGAGCATCTGCATCTTGCGGCGCCCGAACCGCGGATGCGGCGAACGCTTTTACCTGCGGAGATGTGCGAGGTCGACTACGCCGGCATGACCATGCCGGTGGCGATCGCCGATGGCGTACGCCAGGTCAGCATTTTCGTCGGAACGCTGCCGTTCTCGACCCTCATCTACGCGGAAGCGACGTGGACGCAGACCACTGAAGACTGGCTCGCCAGTCATGTGCGGATGTTCAACGCCTGGGGCGGCTC
>JBAVYF010000600.1:0-6619 GCA_049698655.1 Occallatibacter sp.
GCACGAGATGATTCGGCGGCCGGAGAAGGATCCGCTGGAAGAGCGGGCGGACGACAAGTGAGAAAGACAGCTTCTAGCTCCTAGCTATTTTCATGGAGTTATGGGCTGTATAGGAACCTCACCGGCAACGCTAGAGGCTAGAAGCTAGGAGCTTGTTTTTATGCTGCACACATTCGTTGCATACGTTGAAGACCGGCCGGGCGTGCTGACGCGCGTGGCCTCGCTCTTCCGCCGCCTGAACATCAACATCAACTCACTCACCGTGGGCCGCAGCGAGCGGGCAGGCCTGTCGCGGCTGACGCTGGTCTGCGAGGCCTCCGCCGAGGCCGGTCACCGCATCCGCGCCAGTCTGTATAAGCTGGAGAACGTGGTCGATGTGGACGACATCGCCCAGGCGCCATCGGTCACCCGCGAACTGGCGCTCATCAAGGTGGCCGCCACGTCCCGCAGCCGTTCGAAGATCTTCGAGCTGGCCGAGGTCTTTCGCGCTCGTATAGTGGACCTGGCGCCGGAGTCGCTGACGATTGAGATGACCGGCGTCGAAAGTAAGATCGAAGGGCTCATCGAGGTGCTCAACGAGGGCGAGGAGCAGATTCTGGAAATCTGCCGCAGCGGCAAAATGACCATGCGCCGCGGCCATCACATTTCGAGCGTCCTGAAGGCTATGGGCGCTGGGCCCGACGAGCCTGCAGTAGAGCCCGCTGAAGACAGCGCAGTCAGTGAGCCGGAATAGGCATACCGCGAAGACGCGCTCCGAACCGATCAAAACTAACCTTAACCAGCAAGAAAAGGAAAAAACATGGCGAAGACATACTACGATCACGATGCGGACCTCTCCCTCATCCAGGCCAAAAAGGTGGCCATCATCGGCTACGGCTCTCAGGGCCACGCCCACGCCCTCAACCTCAAGGACTCCGGAGTCCAGGTGAAGGTGGGCCTTGCGCCCAACTCCAAGTCCATCGCCAAGGCGCAGAAGGCCGGTCTGGAAGTGACCACCGTCGCCGAGGCCACCAAGTGGGCCGACGTGGTGATGGTCCTGGTCCCCGATCAGACCGCGGCCAGGTTGTATGCCGAAGAGATCGGGCCCAACCTGGCAGCAGGCAAGATGCTCATGTTCGCGCACGGCTTCAACATCCATTACAAGACCATCGTTCCGGCGGCGGGCATCGATGTAGGCATGGCCGCGCCCAAGGCTCCCGGCCATCGCGTTCGCGAGGTCTTCACCGAGGGCGGCGGCGTTCCCTGCCTCATCGCCATCCACCAGGATGCGACGGGCAAGGCGCACGCGCTCTGCCTCAGCTACCTCAAGGGCATCGGCGGCACGCGGGCCGGAGTGCTGGAGACCACCTTCAAGGAAGAGACCGAGACCGATCTCTTCGGCGAGCAAGCTGTGCTCTGCGGCGGTGTCAGCGCGCTTATCAAGGCGGGCTACGAGACGCTGACCGAGGCTGGCTATCAACCGGAGAGCGCCTACTTCGAGGTGCTGCACGAGCTCAAGCTCATCGTGGATTTGATTTACCGCGGCGGCCTGGCCTATATGCGCTACTCCATCAGCGACACCGCCGAGTGGGGCGACTACGTCTCGGGGCCGCGCGTCATCAACGCCGAGAGCCGCAAGGCCATGAAGCAGATTCTCGCCGAAATTCAGGACGGCAGCTTTGCCAAGCGTTTCCTCGCCGACCAGAACTCCGGCCGCAAGGAATTTCTGGCCTTCCGCGAAGCCGAAGCCAGGCACCCGGTCGAGATCGTCGGCAAGCAGCTCCGCGCCGCTATGCCGTTCCTTGACCCGGTCACCGTGGAAGAAGTGGCGAAGAACCGGTAACATCAGCCCTTACAAACCAACGCCGGACAGCTTCCCAACTGTCCGGCGTTGGTGCTTCTAAACAGAGCCTACTGCTCTAGTGCCGTTTCCCCGGCATATTCTGTCCGCCCTGATGCAGCACCATCGATGTGAAAACGCCGCCGACATCTGGCACAAACTCGAATTCCGCGCCCGCCTGCGATGCAAAAAACCGCGGATGGCCGTCCTTAGCGCCTTGGTAGAGCAGTGGAAGAGCGGGCTGGCCGGTGCCCTGCGCAGTCAACCCGTCGCCGGAGACCGCAAAGGTAACTGAAAACGTCGGCGCCAGATCGTAGACGCCCACAAACTTTGCCAGCTCTTCCTTGGCGATGGGCACCGCCTTTCGTTCGCTGGCCAGAATCACGGGCTTACCGAGCACCACGTCCAACAACTGGTCGCCCATCATGCCCGGCGCAACTCCATTCACATTGCTCAGTACCACAACCGCAATCCGCCGCTCCGGCACGTAGGCTAGATCGGTATTGAAGCCTTCGATGCCTCCGCCGTGCTCCACCACCTTGAGTCCGCTCTTATCCGCGACAAATACACCCAACCCGTAACTCCCCTTGCCCGGCGTGGTCATCGCCTTCAGCGATTCTGCTGACAATACCTTGCCGCCAAACAGCCCGCGCTCCCACTTCAGCAGGTCTCCCGTGGTCGAGTAGATGGATCCCGCAGCCCACGGCACCGTCATCGACTCCGACCGCGCCAGCACCAAGCCGCCTTTACCTGGCATATAGCCCTGCGCCCGCTTGGGCAGGATCAACTCATCGGTATCCAGTCCGGAATCCTTCATTCCCAGCGGGTCGAAGATGCACTCGCGCAGCAGGTCGCCGTACTTCTTGCCGCTCACCTTCTCGATCACCGCGCCCAGCACCTCAAAGTTCGAGTTACTGTATGCAAACTTGGTGTCCGGCTCGAAATCCAACGGTTTGTCGCGAAACAGGGCCAGTTCCTCTTCCGTCGTGTGCGAACTCATTCGCCACACGCCAAACTCTTTCGTGTCCGTGAAGCTGGGAATCCCCGAAGTGTGCCCCAGCAGATTGGCCAGCGTGATCTTCTCCCAGGTCTTGGGCGCATCCGGCAGGTACTTGCTCACCGGGTCTTCGATCTTCAGCTTGCCGTCCTGCTGCAACAGCAGCACGAGTGTCGCAGTGAACTGCTTGGTCAGCGAACCAAGCCGGAACTTCACATCCGGCGCATTGGCGTTGCCCCATTCCAGGTCCGCCATGCCGTAGCCCTTGTCCAACAGCACCCGGTCGCCATCCACCACCAGCACTGTACCCATGAAGGCGTTCCCCGCCGTGTATGAGCTGGCTACCTGATCGAGCCTGGCCTTTACTGCCACCTCATCCGCGCTCTGGGCCACGCCCACCGCGCATCCCAGCGAACATACACACGCCCACGCCGCGCCCACAATCCAACGCTTCATCCGAAATTCCTCCCACCCTTTGGGGTATCTCCGAGATTTTGAAGTACAAAGAAACTATACATTTGCCGCGTCGCTGAGGTTCCATGCTCCCATCAAACACTCGCCAGGAACATTGCAGGTTCCGATTAGTATTTTTATGTGCAAATGGAATGAAATCGACCAAAAGGCAAAAAACCGCCCCCGAAGGATCACGTCTCTTCGGAGGCGCTTGCGTTACACAAGATAAACGGGGACCAGTAGCCGACGCTGGAGGTCGGTAGCGTGCGGCTACTGGTGATCCCTGTACAAACGAAGCTAGCTGCGGCTTCCCCTTTCCACGGCTACTTCGTGTCGCCCGGCTCAAAGAGAGCGTTCTTACGTGCTCTCCGAACCATGTTGACAGCTGAAGTGTCTCCTATGTGAATGAGGCGTTCCGTGACGGCCATCACAGTCCTGCGTAACAACTTCAAATGCCGGTATGCTGTGCAAATCTGGCCAGATTCTCCAATATTTGTGAGTCAATCCTGAACACAGTGCGCTGGAGGACCGAACGTCCCGAGCTCAGAGCGTTTTTAACTCAACAGCCGCAGAAGAGAGATTGACAAAGCGCGCTTTTGCTTTGAAAATCGGAGACTCAGTCCCCCGAGGTGAGTTCTTCGTGGCCGCCCTCCAGAGCACGAATCCGGACGCAACCCCGCTGGGACGGGGCAAGACGCCCAACCAGGATGAGATTGGCGCAGGCGGAGCTTGTAGCTGGACGTAAAGAGAGTCAGGGAGTGTAGAAGGAGCTCGAAATGGCGCTGGTGGACTGGGCTATCGTGGCTGTGATGGTGCTGGCCGTGCTGGGAGGGCTTTCCCAGGGCTTCTTCCGCTCCGTCTTTTCGCTGGGCGGCCTGTTGCTGGGCCTGGCGCTGGCGGCCTGGAACTACGGCCGGATTGCGGCGTTCGTTCTGCCCCTGGTGCGCATTCAGGCGGTGGCCAATGCGATCGGGTTTCTGCTGATTGCGGTTTTAGTGATGGTAGCGGCAGGCATCGCAGGCAAGATTCTGTCCAAGGCTTTTCATTACATGGGGTTGGGTTGCCTGGATAGGCTGGCTGGGGCGATTTTCGGCTTTTTTCAAGGCGCGCTGCTCGTCACGCTGGTGATTCTGGTGACCGTAGCTTTTTTCCCGAGGGCCCAATGGCTGACGGAGGCCAAACTGCCCAGGCTGTTTTTCGGGGCTTGCCATTTGAGTGCTAAGATGAGCCCGGCTGATCTGGCCCAGCGCGTCCGGCTGGGGCTCAAGGCGCTGGAAGAAGAGTCGCCCCAGTGGTTGCACCCCGGCAAGGATAAATTGTGATTTTTTGCACGACGCAGACCAGGGGAATATGGCAAGCTAGTAGAGCATGCAGAGGTGAACGTGAGACGAGAACTGGATAGCCTGGTGACGCAAATGCAGTCCAGCGGCGTTCGCTATGAGGACGCTGTGCGCGAATTCAAGAAGCAATACCTGCGCGAAGTGCTGGTGGCACACCGGGGAAACCAGTGCAAGGCGGCCGAGGAGTTGGGGATGCATCGCAACACGCTGAGCCGGACAATGGCGGAGTTGGGACTGAGCCTGGCCGAAGTGCGGGCTGGCCTCAAGCGTCCGCCGCGCAGCGAACGTCCTGTCTATAGCGCGGTACGCCAGGTCTTTGGCCGGGGCTGACAGCGCTCCTCAAAGACATGCAGACCAACCCACAGGCCCACAAAGCGCGCGTACCCAAGACTCACCAGCAGTTCAGGCGATGGGCGTATTTTTTGGCGCCCGTGCTGCTGCTCGCGCCATTTCCCGGCTTGATCCAGGCTCAACAGGCAACGCCGGCAATCCCCGCGCAAAGCGCAACCCCAAGCCCAGCTTCCACAACAAACCAGACTCAGGGCGCCAAACCGGCCAGCCCGGCGCGAAACTCCGACCGGCGGCGAGCGGCGAAACTCTATCTTGCGTCCAGCAAGCTCTTCGTTGGCGAGCAGTTTGAAGAGGCCATGCGCGGTTATGAGCAGGCGGCCGAGCTGGACCCCGGCAATGGCGACTACGCGCTGGCGGCGAGCGTGGCGCGCAGCCACGCGGTGACGGCGCTGATTCAGGCCGCGGCCAGGGACCGGCTGCGCGGCGATGCGCCAGGAGCGCGCGCGGCCCTGGATCACGCGCTTGAACTGGAGCCCGGAAACATTCAGGTAAACCAACACCTGAACGAGCTGGGAGACGATGCCCTGCTCGGGCAGTCAAGGCCCATCTACGAGCAAGGTGCTGGAACAGTCGGCGATGAGGTGGATCTAGCAATCTCTCCAGGAGTCCACAGCTTTCACCTCCGCGCCGATCAGCGCCAGATCATACAGATGGTCTTCAGAACCTACGGGGTTGAGGCCACCATCGACGACAGCGTTCGCGCCACCCCGGCGAGGCTGGATGTGGATAACGCCGGCTTTGAGGAGGCGGCGCGAATCGTTGGTATGGTGACGGCCTCGTTCTACGTTCCGCTGGATGCGCACCGCGTGCTGGTGGCCCGCGACACCAGGGAGAACCGCCAGCAGTTTACGCGCATGGAACTCGAGACGGTCTATTTCTCGGGTTTAACCAAGGAAGAGCTGACCGACGTGGTCAGCCTGGCCAAAAACGTCTTCGATGCGCAGCAGGCGACTGCGGAGCCCACGTCGGGGACTATCACCATCCGTGCGCCGGGCAAGACGCTGAAGGCCTTCAACGCAACTATGAGCGAGTTGCTCGACGGGCGCAATCAGGTGTTGCTGGAGGTGCGCATGATCCAGATTGCGCACACCAGCACGCGCAACACCGGAGTCCAGCCGCCGCAGAGCATAACGGCCTTCAACGTCTATGCCCAGGAACAATCCCTCCTGAACGCAGACCAGAGCCTGGTACAGCAGATCATCTCCTCAGGCCTGGCTTCTCCTAACGATCCTCTGGCAATTCTTCTCATTCTGGCGGCTTCCGGACAGATATCGAGTTCTCTGTTTTCCAACGGCTTTGCCTTGTTTGGTGGAGGGCTGACGCAATCCGCGCTATCTACTGGCCCTGCCACGCTCAACCTGAACCTGAACTCCTCAGACTCTCGAGAGCTGGATCAGATGCAGTTGCGCCTGGGCGACGGAGAAGCGGCGACGCTACGCACTGGTACGCGCTATCCCATCCAGACCTCTTCTTACTCAAGCCTGGGAGCCAGCGTCCCCAATATACCGGGGCTGACCGGCGCGGGAAGCTCCAGCAGCCTCTCATCGCTGTTGGCTTCCTACAGCGGCAGCGTGCCGAATATTCCGCAGGTGGAGTACCAGGACCTGGGCCTGACTCTGAAGGCGACCCCCAAGGTGATGCGCAACGACGAGGTTGCTC
>JBAVYF010000601.1:0-13638 GCA_049698655.1 Occallatibacter sp.
GGTAAGGAGAGACTGAAAATGCACAAAGTTATTCGCACCATGGCGATTGCCGGTTTGTCGATGCCGCTCTTTCTGGCGGCACAGAGCGGCAGCAACGTAACCCTCCCGCAGGACAAGGGCCCCGACAAGATCAACGTCTCCGCCTATCCGCCGGAGCAGCAGAAGGGGTACAAGGTGTTTGTGGACAAGTGCTCCAAGTGCCACACCATAGCGCGGCCCATCAACACGCAGATGAGAACCATTGAATGGGATCGCTATGTGAAGCGCATGATGCACAAGCCGAACTCAGGCATCAGCGACAGCCAGGGGAAGGCCATCTTTGAATTCCTGGTCTACGACCAGATGAATCGCAAAGATAAGAACCCGTCGGCCTTCTCCAAAGCTCTGACCGACGACGAGATCGAGAAGTTGAAGGCTCAGCAGCACTAGAGCGTTGTGCCGCACTGGCGGCCTTGGCCGAATGGTGCAAGGCTGTGTTGCCTTCCAACCCGGCGAGCACCAGGCCCGCTTGCTGGGACCATGTCTTGCCGAAGCCGCTGCCTGCATGGAGCGGCTTCGGAGTACAGTAGCTCAAGAAGCAATCAGAACGGGTAACCCATGCGCTATTCCATCACCGTCCCGGATCAGGAGTATTTCGACAAGAATATTCCCTGCCGCGCCGCCTGTCCGATTCATACGGAATGCGGGCGTTACGTGCAGGCCATCGGGATATCGAAGGATGAGGAGGCGTATCTCCTGGCCCGCGCGCCGAATCCATTCGCTTATGTGCTGGGAAGAATCTGCGCGCATCCCTGCGAGGATAACTGCCGGCGCGGCAAGATTGACGAGCCGATTGCCATCTGCGCTCTCAAACGCTATGCCACCGATCGCCACAACCTGGGCGCCGGGCACGATCCGGCACGGAAGAAACTGCCTCCCGCTCCCAAGCGCGGCAAGCGGATCGCCATTGTAGGCGCGGGCGTCTGCGGACTTACCTGCGCGCACGATCTGGCCCTTCTGGGGTACACAGTCGAGGTCTTCGAGTCGGCGCCGGTCCCCGGCGGAATGCTTTATCTGGGTATTCCTCAGTTCCGCCTTCCGCGGGAAATCATCAAGATGGAAGTCGATCACATCCTGGCCATGGGCGTCACTCTGCACACTCGCGTGACGCTGGGCCGCGATATATCCTTCGCGGAGCTACGCTCGAAGTTCGATGCGGTTCTGCTGGCCACCGGCCTCAACAAGGGCCGCGAGTTGAACATTCCCGGCGCGCACCTGGCGGGGGTCTATAACGGCATCGATTTTTTGATCAACGTCAACCTGGGCTTCGAGATCAAACTGGGTAAGCGCGTGGTTGTGGTGGGCGGCGGCAACGTGGCCATCGACGTGGCGCGCGCGGCCGTGCGCCTGGTGCAGGAATCGGTTGGCCTTGCCGAAGAGGAAGAGGATGCCAAGGGCCTGCAGCCGGCCTTCGACGCAGCTCGCATGGCATTGCGCTCGGGCGCTGAAGAAGTGGAATTGGTCAGCCTGGAATCGCGCGCCCAGATGCCCGCATGGAAAGGCGAGGTGGACGAGGCCGAGCATGAAGGCATCGTGGTGGACAATGGCTGGGGGCCCAAGGAGATTGTGGGCGAAAACGGCGTTGTTACCGGCCTGAAGGTGCGCCGCTGCCTCACAGTCTTCGATGAGAACGGCCGCTTCAATCCCGCTTTCAGCGACGAAGAGAAGATCATCCCATGCGACAGCGTAATCCTGGCCATCGGCCAGCAGGCCGACCTTTCATTTCTGAGCGGCGACGAAGGCGTCCAGGTAACGCCGCGCGGCATTCTCAAGATCGATGAGAACCTGATGACCACCGCTCCCGGCGTTTTTGCCGGCGGCGATGTGGCTTTCGGGCCCCGAATTCTGGTTGAAGCCGTTGCCAATGGACACAAGGCGGCGCGCTCCATTCATGTCCACCTCAGCGGCAAGACGAAGAAGACGGTGCTGAGCCATTTTCGCATCCTGCCCAACTGGGAGATGCCGCGCGGCTATCTCTCCGCGCCGCGGCAGAAGATGCCGGTGTTGGCTGCCAACCGCCGCATCGGAATCGCGGAAGTGGAACTAGGCTTCGACGAGGAACAGGGCCGCGCCGAAGGGTTGCGCTGCCTCAACTGCCAGGTCAACACCATCTTCGACGGCTCGAAGTGCATTCTGTGCGCGGGGTGCGTGGATATATGCCCGGAGAGCTGCCTTCGCCTGGTAGACCTGGCCCAGGTGAGCGGCGATCAGCGCTACGACGCGCTGATTCGGAATCGATACGGCGTGTCCGCCGTTGAACTAAAGGCCGGCCAGGCAGGGGCCATCATCAAGAACGAAGAGAAGTGCATTCGCTGCGGTTTGTGCGCGCAGCGTTGCCCGACCGGGGCCATCACCATGGAGGCTCTGGAGCAGCAGGAGCGGGAAGTCTTTGAATAGGAGAGCAAGGGCATGGATCGACGGGAGTTTTTCAAGTTCAGTTGGGGAGCGTTGGGTGTGACCGCAATCTGCTCGGCAGTCGCAGTCAGCCTGGGGGCCGTGGTCCGGTTTTTGGTGCCAAGCGTCTTTTATGAGCCGCCGCAGACCTTCAAGATCGGCGATCCCGGGGATTTTCCGTTTGGCCCTCCTACTTTCCTCGTTGACGAAAAGATATTTGTGTTTCGCGATCGGGACAAGGGATTTGCCGTGGCCAGCGCGGTCTGCACCCACCTGGGCTGCACGGTAGCGCACTTCCAGAGCGACCAGCGCTTCCATTGCCCCTGCCACGGCAGCGTTTTTGCCGCCGACGGCTCGGTGCAGCATGGCCCCGCGCCGCGCGCTCTGGATTGGTTTGAGGTAACGCAGGCTCGCGATGGGCAGCTTCGCGTCGACAAGGATAAGGTAGTACCGCCGACTTACCGGTTGATGGTGTAACGATGAATCTGATTCGCGAAATCTGGCAATCGATCGTGCGGCGGGATCGGCTCACCACCGACAAGGGAAAGTCCGAACTGGTCTTTCTCAACGTGTGGCTGCACATCCATCCTGCCAAGGTGAAGAGAGAGAATATGAAGTTCAGGCACACGTTTTACCTGGGCTTCATCACCTTCTTTCTCTTTCTCATCCTGGTGACCACCGGGATAGCGCTGATGTGCTATTACCGGCCCTACCCGCCGCAGGCATACCAGGACATGAAGGATCTTCAGTTTGTCGTCTTCATGGGGCCTTTTCTGCGGAATATGCATCGCTGGGCGGCGCACGGCATGGTGATCTGCGTCTTTCTTCATATGTGCCGGGTGTTTTACACCGGATCGTACAAGAAGCCGCGCCAGTTCAACTGGGTAATCGGCGTACTGCTGCTGCTGCTGACCCTGGGCCTGTCGTTTACCGGCTATCTGCTGCCCTGGGATCAACTGGCCTATTGGGCTATCACGGTAGGAACCAACATCGGCAGTTACGCTCCGCTGGTGGGCGGGCAGCTTCGTGAATTGCTGCTCGGCGGGCATAGCGTCGGCGAGGCCGCGCTGCTGCGTTTTTACGTGCTTCACGTCGCGGTTCTTCCAGCGCTCATGATTCTGCTGACCATCGCCCATTTCTGGCGGGTCCGCAAGGACGGCGGACTTTCGCGGCCCATCTGGAAGCTGAACTCCCAAAAGACAGAAACATTGGTCACCATCGGCGCGCCGGCAGAGGCAGCGCCTCTGCAAGTGGCAGGGGCGTCGAAGGATAAGACTTATGGCTTGATGGAAGTTGTCACCGGCAAGCCCATCTTCGAGACCGTCACCTCCGAGGAGGAAGAGGATACGGTCTTTTCCTATCCCTATGCCTTTGTTCGCGAGGCGGTCGTGATGATGGCAACGGTAACCACCATCATGGCGATGTCGCTGTTCCTGAACGCGCCCCTTGAAGAGCTGGCCAACCCAGCCCGGACGCCCAATCCGGCCAAGACACCGTGGTACTTTCTGGGGTTGCAGGAGATGGTCAGCCACTCCGCCCTGCTGGGCGGCGTGGTGGCGCCGTCCCTGATGGTGCTTGCACTGCTGGTGATCCCTTACCTGGACAGGAATCCCAGCCGCCGCCCCGGCGAGCGGAAATGGATTCTATGGCTCTTCACATTCTTCGTAGTCGCCAACCTGGCCCTGATTATCGTGGGGACTTTCTTCCGCGGACCAGGCTGGGCGCTGGTTCCACCATGGGTACATGTTGTCGGGGGGGCTGAGTAATGGAACGGAGACTACAGCAACTCTTCTTTGCACTCAGTTTTCTTGCGCTGGCTCTTATCCTGGCGGCCGAGTGGCAGGCCAACACGCCTTCCTGGAAGACATATCAACGAAACTATCTGCAACTTGAGGCACAGGGTGAACCGAACGCTGTGGCCAAGGCAGCAGTTCTGGCTACGCCGCCCGAGGTCCACCAGGTGATACTCCCCGGCCTGCAGCGCGTGGACCGCTGCACCACATGCCATCTGGGCGTGGAAGACCCCACGATGAAAAATGCGCCGGAGCCGTTCCGCTATCATGCCGACCTTGGACCGCACGTTTCCTCCAAATTCGGCTGCACCATCTGTCATGGCGGCCAGGGCCTGGCCACGGACAAAGAGGGCGCTCACGGTAAAGTTGAGTTCTGGTCAAGCCCTCTGCTCTCCAAGGACTACATCCGCGCCTCCTGCGGCCGATGCCACAAGGAAGGCGACGTACCCGGCGTGCCGGAGTTGACCGAAGGCCGCCGGCTTTTTGAAACCCAGGGCTGCCGCGGTTGCCACAAGCTCAATGGCGTGGGTGGAAGCATTGGCCCCGACCTGACCGGAGAAGGCGCCAACCACCGCTCACCCGAGTGGCTTGAGCGCCACTTTTTGGCTCCCAACGCGGTCTCCACCGGTTCCGCCATGCCCGACTTCCACTTCACCAAGGATCAGGCGCGCGCCCTGACGTATTACATGCTCTCGCTCACCAACGAGGAGATGGGGAGTTACTTCTCAAGTGTGCGCATGATCCCCAGCCGGGAGTATGGCCGTCAATTGTTTGTTGAAAAAGACTGTTTGGCTTGTCATGCCGTCGGCGGAGCAGGAGCAAAAATCGCCCCCGACCTGCTCGGCGTGACCAGACGTCACTCGACCGAATGGCTCGACGAGCAACTGGTGAATCCTGAGCTGGTGTATCCGGGAAGCTCCATGCCCGCCTACGACCTGGAGGCTAACGCCCGCAAGGCGCTTCTCGCTTACCTGGCGTCAGCCACTTCGGAAGATGTGCAGTTGATCCTGTCGCGGAAGACCCGGACGATGACACCCCAGGATGTGGCCATCGAGGCGGGCAAGCAGGACTTCGCGCGCTTCGGATGCGTGGGCTGCCATGGGACGGAACTGCAGGGCGGCGTGGCCAATCCCAACGCCCAGGGCGGAGAGGTGCCTTCGCTCCTGCATGTCGCCGACGACTACACCAAGGATGAAGTCATCGCGATTATCCGCAACGGCAGGATGCCTCCGTTGGACAACGCCGCCGGACCGACTCCGCCACTTTATATGCCCTCGTGGAAGCACGTGTTGAGCGACGAAGATATCCACCGGATTGCCGACTATCTCTGGTCGAAACAGCAGAAGAAGGCGGATAGCTGGTAGAGCGCGGAAGAAGCTCTGCTTGAGCGGCACAGGCTGACACAGCCAAGAACGCACGCGAATCCACCCCGACAGGTGATTTCGCGTGCGTTCTTTTTAGAGCATTTTCACAGTTCCTGTATGGTTGATTTCGTGGTTTCCCATCCATTTCACAAAGAACGTGAAATGGATGGGGCACGGAACTTCCTTACACAATCAGTGAAAATGCCCTAGGGGAGGGTAACTGCTGTTCAAGCGGATCGCTTAGCGCGAATCTCCGTCGTGATCAACGTCTCCGCTTTGGGATGCTTTCAGCGCGGCCGCGCTGATGGTTGCGGTGTCTTCCTGGGAAGCACTCGAAGACTGCCTTGATGGGGCTGGAGCGGGAGCTGTCTGCTGAAGCTCCGGCAGACTCGACTTGGGTGCGATGGAACCGATAACCGACATGCTCATGGATCACCTCTACATGGGTCATCGGCCGCCCATGCAGGAGTCATCACGGCATTGGGCATGAAGTTATTGTCATCTTCCAATCGATACCAACGGTTGCCGGTCTACCGGGAAACAAGCGGCAGGGTAACGACGATGTGCGCGCCGCCTTCCTCACGATTGGATGCCGTAACGGTTCCGCCGTGGGCGCGCGCCACCGCATCGACGAACGCCAGGCCCAGCCCGTGGCCGTTCGAATCCTTTCCCTTCACCCGGCGCTCGAACAGATGAAGGCAAACCTCCGGATCAAAACCCGGCCCATCGTCTTGCAGGATGAGCGAAACGGCATCGTCCTCGCTCTTGAGCCGCAGGTTGACCGTGCAGGCGGAGGGCAAGTGCTTCAGTTCATTGTCGAAGAGATTGGCAATCATGCGATGGATGAGCGCCGCATCAGCCTCGATGGTGAGCGGGCCGCCGCTGTGCAGCCTGATTTGCAGGCCCTTTTCCGACATCGAGGGCTCATAGAGATCGATCATGATGCGCAACAATTCATCCAGGTCGAGCGGAACCCGGTTGAGTCGAAGCGCATCCGCCTTGGCCTCGGCGACATCCAGCGACTTATTCAGGAAATCGGTCAGCCGATCCAGTTCTTCGATGGCGGAGACGATGGGCTCAACCCGCTCGGCCTGCATGGCCGCCGACAACGACATCTCCAGTTTTCCGCGAATTGCGGTGAGCGGGCTGCGCAGATCATGCGCCAGCGAACCGGTGATGGTGTGCAACTGGTGCATGGAATTCTCGATGCGGTCGAGCATGTGGTTGAGCGTAAAAGCCAGGTGGCTGACCTCATCGTGTTTGTCGGTCGTAGGCACCCTGGCAGTCAGATCAGAGTGGCCAATTCTCGAAGCAGCCTCGGCGATCTCTCGCACGTGGCTCAACATGCGCCGGGTGGTAAAGAAGACAATGCCGAACCCGAGAAGAACAAGCAGCAGCCAAAGCAGGAAGAATCGCAGGCGCAGGCTTCTCAGCACCCGCAGCTCATCCCGCTCGGAAAGCCCAAGATAGATATGACTCCCATCGTCCAGGCGAATCGAAGCCACGCGAAAGGGAACTCCGAATCCCTGAACATGCAGATCGGTTGGATGATCGGAAACAATTCTGACGGCCTGGATGGCCTTCAGGTTCGGAGCGCCATTTCCCGCGCCAACCCACAGTTGCAGCGAACCATCGCCGCTAGTCTGAAGGAAGAACACCGAGTCGTTAGATCTGCTTTCGGAGGGCAGCTTGTTTGGCACTTCCCTGGCTGCCAGTTCCGCCACTTCTCCCACAACCCGGTCGTAGAGAGCATTCTTGGGCGTCCGCTCAGCGACATCGCCCAGCACCTCGACCTCGCCGGACAGCCATTGATCGCCGCGCCGTTGAATATCGCCGGCAAAAAAACGATGAAGAAAGAGGAAGACCAGCAGGGTTCCGCAGGCAAAGGCGAGAGTGGCCCACAACGAGATGCGCCAGGCGGCGCTGCGCATCACCGGCTTAGCGGTCTTTGAGGACATAGCCCACACCTCGCAGCGTTCGAATCAGCGGCTGCTGCCCCTTGCCATCGACCTTGCCGCGCAATCGATAGATGTGAACATCCACGACATTGGTATCCGGCTGAATGCGCATGCCCCAGACCTGGTCGAGAATCATAGAGCGCGTAACGACGCGCCCCGCATTGCGGCAAAGATACTCCAGCAGGACAAACTCCTGGGGCGTGAGCTGCAAGACCTGTCCGGACCGGGTCGCCTCGCGCCGAAGCAAATCCAGTTCCAGATCGAGAACCCGCAAGCGGGTTGCCTCGTTGCCGGGAGGGCTGTTTCGTTTAAGCAGGTTGCGAAGTCTTGCCAGCAGCTCCGCCAGCGCAAAAGGCTTGGTCAGGTAATCGTCCCCGCCTTGCTCCAGGCCCCGTACCCTGTCATCGACACTGCGGCGCGCCGAGAGAATCAGAACCGGGGCTCTGACTCCAAGCTGGCGCAGGCGAAGGATCAGGCTGATGCCATCCTGGTCAGGCAGCCCGAGGTCGACGATCAGTATGTCGAACTGACCATCGACCGCCAGTTGCTCGGCCGTCTTTCCGTCCGCCGCTGCTTCCACCTGATATCCGGCTTCCGCCAGGGACGATTTCAGAAAACTTTGTATGTCGAGTTCGTCTTCAACCAGCAGAAGTCGCATATGTGGATATTAGTGCATTTCAGCCAGATTCTCATGGATACTCCCGACCGAGCATCAAGGTGACGAAGAAATACTCTTATCGCGGTAGATGAATACATTGTCATGATGGAGTCGGCTCTCCGTCATGCGCGTTTAGTAATCTTGATTGTAGTTGCAATCACTATTTCCCGGAAATGAACAAATCGTCATGAAGACAGGCGGATTTTTGCCGCTTTCCAAAGGGCTGCGAATTCGTCTCACCCATGAATTGCAATTGAGCCGGCGGTAGGGGAGAAACACCGGTGTGATTCTTCCGTACATGCGATGTCCTGAGCAACAGGCAACGAAGATAACGAGGATAAGAGCGCCAGCAGCGCCACGCGTGAACACATCTTACACAACGCCATTCGCGGACGCCTTCAGAACCAGCCTCTGGCTGCCCGCGACCCTCGACCCGCACTTTGAGGAGGCGATTCGCCATGTGCTCGACAATCCCGGCAGCCTGGTTAGGCCGGCGCTGGTCTTTCAGGTGTCGACCGCGTACGGGCTGGATAGCGTACACGCCAAAGACCTGGCCATCGCACTCGAATACTTCCACACCGCTTCGCTGCTGTTTGACGATTTGCCGTGCATGGACAATGCCTCCGAACGGCGCGGAGTGCCCTGCGTTCATCTTGCATATGGCGAAGCAGGGGCGATCCTTGCCGCGCTGGCCCTCATCAATCGCGCCTACGCGCTTAGTTGGCGAGCCGTCTCCGGTTCTTCACCGCATATGCAGTCGCGCGCCCTGGCCTACATCGAGCAGCGTCTCGGCGTGGAAGGGCTGCTCAACGGGCAGAGCCTCGACCTCCACTACGCAACCCTGCCTCACAACCGGGAGACGACCGAGAAAATCGCGCGGGGCAAGACGGTTTCGTTGATCCGGCTAACGCTGGTTTTGCCGGCCATGCTGGGCGGCGCTTCAGCGCGGGAGATACAACTGCTGGAGCGAATTGCCCTGTACTGGGGCCTTGGCTACCAGATGGTCGATGACCTGAAGGATGTACTCGATAGCGCGGACCAGGCCGGCAAGACCGTTGCCCGCGACATTCTGCTCGACCGGCCCAATGTCGCATCCGCGATGGGGATTCCCGGCGCCGTCTTGCGGCTCATCCGGTTCATTTATCTGGGCGACACGACGCTTCATCGGCTTCTCAAATCGAGGCCAGAGTTGTCGTTTCTCGGAAGGCTGCGCAGCGACCTAGAGGAGGAGCTTGTCCGGGTTACCGAGAATGCTTCCGAGATGACCTTGGGAGTGCACTTGTGATCTTTCTCAATTTGATCGCAACTAATTTGCGCCGCCATCGCATTCGCTCGTTCATCAGTATTGCGGGCATTGCATTCAGTGTCGCAGCCATGCTCACCGTAGTCACTATCCTGCAAGGCGCGGTCGGCATGTTTTCCGGCATTCTGTCGAATGATAGCGAGATTATTGTCTTCGAGCGCAACGTTTCCGACCTCTTCTTCAGCAACGTTCCCGCGGCGGCGGCGGCGGAGATTGCCGGCTGGCCGATGGTTTCTCACGCCGATCCCGTGCTCTTCGGAATTGTCTCCAGCTCCGACCACCCGATCATCACCTGTTTTGGCGTAACCGCTGCCGATGCGCGCATCCGCAAGGCCACCTGGCTCGAGGGCGATCGCCTCGCCTTCGCGCAACATGCCGATGACGTGGTTCTCGGAGAGCGGGCAGCGGGGTTCCTCGGCGCCAGGCTCGGCGGCCATGTGTCCATCGGGAACGGAGTCTTCCACGTGATAGGAATTCTGAAGACGGCCAACGGCTTCGAGGACGGCGGCGTGTTCATGCCGCTTGGCTCCGCGCAGGGATTTTTTCGCAAGGAAGGGACTTCCTCGGTCATCACCATCAAGCTGCGCAACAAGGACGATGCGGCCTCGTTCAAGGCGATGGTCAAGGCGAAGTTTCCCAACCTGATTGGCCTTGAAGACGCGGAGTTTACGCGCTCCTATTCTCAGTTCAAAATCCTCAAGGCCACCGCCTGGGCCGTGGGCGGATGCGGCCTTCTTCTTGGCGGGCTTGGCGTTGCAAACACCATGATCATGTCTGTGTTTACGAGGATTCGCGAAATTGCCATCCTGCGCGTAAACGGTTTCTCTCACCTGCAGATTGCCGCGATGATCTTTGGCGAGTCCGCGGTTGTTTCTCTGCTGGGCGCGGTGTTGGGGCTGCTCACAGGAACCTGCTTTCTCTTTGCGCTTAAGCATGTCCCCTCTCTTCATGGCTATGTTGACGTGACGATTCAACCTGTCGTGATGCTGATCGTGATTCTGCTGGCCTTGCTCACCGGAATCTTCGGCGCGCTTTATCCGGCTATCTATGCCATGCGCATCCGCGCAGTGGAGGCGCTGCGCTTCGAATGAATCTTTCAACGGCACAACTGAATGGTTCAGGACGCATCGTCCTGCGCGCTGAGGACGTGTGGAAGAGCTATGACGATGGGACGATCGAGGTTCTCAAGGGAGTGAACTTCGAGGCCATCGAGGGCCAGACGGTTGCTCTCTGCGGCCCGTCGGGTTGCGGCAAGAGCACGCTGCTACATCTGTTTGGCGGCCTGGACGCGCTCGACCGCGGGTGCGTGTCGGTCAACGGCATTGAGGTCGATCGCCACCGCAACCTGCTGCGTCTTCTGCGCCACGAGGTGGGCTTCGTCTTTCAACTCCATAACCTGATTCCCGACCTCTCGCTAGCAGAGAACTGCCTTATCCCCACGGTGGCCGCGGGCATTGATCACCGCACTGCGCAGGCGCGCTTGCTGCAGCTGGCCGAGCGCACCGGCCTGACCCATCGCCTTAGCCATCGCATCCAGAAGCTCTCCGGCGGAGAGCGCCAACGCACCGCGCTCTGCCGCGCACTGATGAACAAACCGAAAATCCTGCTTGCGGACGAGCCCACCGGCTCACTTGATGAACACTCGAGCGGCGCGGTCTTTGAACTGTTACTCGACATTGTTGCCACCGAGGGCGTAACCCTGGTGATGGCCACCCATGATCGCTGCCTGGCCGGGCGCTGCGACCGCCTGCTGGAGATGCACGACGGGAAAATTCATGAGCAACTATCCGCCTGATGTGAAGACCTCTTCCGGCAGCACTCCTCGGGCTGTTGCCGGCGCCGCATGGCACAGCCTGTTCTGGCTGGTCTTCGCCAATGCCATCGGTGTGATGCTCTCGATTCTGCTGCTCTTCCCAGCCCTCAATCGATTGCTGGGCGAATGGACCTATGGCCGCTGGATCATGGTGCACATGAACCTGGAACTCTATGGCTGGACGAGTCTTCCCATGGCCGGGTTTCTCTTCAAGGTCTACGGCGCGGAGCGCGGGCCACTGGCGCAATGGTGCAGGCCGGTTCTGTGGGTGTGGTCCGCGGCGCTCGGCGTGGGCGCGTATTCCTGGCTCTCCGGCCACTCCAGCGGCAAGCTGTTTCTCGATTGGTCCGGTTACGCGCGCATCTTCTTCCCGCTGGCGATGATTGCCCTGTGGGTGCTGCTCGCCGTCTCGTTCGTTCGCGCATGGAAGACCACGGCACTCGCCGCACGAGGCGCGAAGTTGCTTGGTCTCGCTCTTCTGCTGGTTGTTCCATGCGTGATTTACATTGCGTCCAGCCCCAGCTATTATCCGGCCATCAATCCCGACACCGGCGGCCCCACTGGAGCGAGTCAGCTTGAGTCGTCGCTCATTATAGTTGCGATTCTGCTCATGCTTCCGTTCGGGCTAACTCATCGCAAGGCGGGGCATTCACGGATGATTGCGATATCCTGGGCAATCATGGTAGCGGAGTTTCTCCTTTGTTTTGCGCTTGGCCGCACCGACATCAGCCATCATCGTCCCACGCAGTTTCTCTCGCTCGGCAGCCTACTCATCTGGGCGCCTCTCACGCCTGCCTACTATGCGGCCTTCAAGTGGAACGCGAACACGCGGCGCTGGCGCGTCGCTTTTTTATGCTGGTGGGCGGCCCTGGTTCTCACCGGCTGGGTCTTCTTTCTTCCCGGCATCCTCGACCACTTCAAATTCACTGATGGACTCGTCGGGCACTCGCTGCTGGCCATGGCCGGTTTTACCTCCAGTCTGCTGATCTTCGTCATGGTCCAACTGCTCGGCGAAGACGGATGGATCTTCAATCAGACGCGGTCTTTCTATGGATGGAATATAGCCGTTGTGGCCTACATCGCGCTGATGTCGGCCGCCGGCTGGCGCGAGGGCTTCGACCCAACGTTCACCATTGTTCCCGGTGCAGCGCGCAACGCTGTCTACATACTTCGCCTGGTGGTTGGGCTTGTGATGCTGGCCTCCTCTATCGACTGGCTCATTGATGCCACAAAGCTGCTTCGCGAGCCGGAAGCTGTTTTCGTTCTCACACCCATTGCCCAGGAGGAGACAGCATGAACCGTCCCATCCTCATTGGCTATCAGGTACTGATTGGCCTCTCCGACACCATGACGGGCGCGTTGCTCATCATAGCGCCGGAGTTTACGCTTCGGCTCATGCGCCTGCATGCACCCACCGACGCGCTGCCTTTTCTGTCGTTCATCGGAGCATTTGTTCTCTCCGTCGGCCTGGCCTGCCTATATGGCGCATGGGTGATGGCGCTCCGGGGAAGCCCATGCAAGCTGGAAGTCGTATGGCTGCTCACGGCGATTACCCGCGCCAGCGTGGCCGTTTTCGTCGTCTCGCAGATTCTGGCGCACACGCTGGAAGCGGGCTGGCTCACGGTCGCCCTCTCCGATGGCGCCTGTGTTCTGATTCAGGCGATTGGTCTTCGCAAAGGCTGGCTGGCCCATGTTGCGCAGTAACAGGCGTCCATCCGGATGGCAGGGCGCCAGCCTTGTCGCGATTACGTATGTCTATTTCCTTATCTTCGCGCAGTTCGCGTTTCTCAAGCGGCTGGTGGGCCTCGGAGCAGCCGGCACGCACTTGACTGCCGTGATGGCCGCGATGGCTATCGGCGGAATTCTTCTTAGTTTGATTGCTCCGCGGCTGAGCATCTGGCCCTCGCCAAACTTGCGGCTGCGCGTAGGACTCTGTGCTTCGGGAGCAGCGGCATTCCTGTCGCTTCTCCCCCTCGGCCCCGCAGCCAGTGTGGCTGTTTCGTTTCTGATCGGCGCAGGGCTCGGCCTGCTCACTGTTACATTGGTTACTCATTTACGCCAGTGGACAGGCAATCGCAATCCGCTCTTGCTAGTCGGCCTGGGCACAGGCATCGGCTATCTTGTCTGTAACCTTCCAGCTTTCTTTACAGCTACCGCGGAGGTGCCGGCGGCGACGGCAGGCTTGTTGTGCCTCGCCGGAGTTTGTATAACTCTGGTTCGCACGAGAGTAACTCCAGAAAATACGGAGATTCCGCCGCAACCCGCCGTCTCGTTTTTTCGCGTACTGGCTTGCTTTGCCGCTCTTGTCTGGCTGGA
>JBAVYF010000602.1:0-14261 GCA_049698655.1 Occallatibacter sp.
AAGCCGTCTTCGGCGGCCCGGCAAACGAGATCGCCCTGCTGAAGAAAGCCGGCGCCGCAGTCGAGCTCATCAACTCAAGTTGCTGCGGCATGGCCGGGCCATTTGGTTTTGAGGCTGACAAGATCGAGGTTTCTAAAGCCATCGCCAACCTCGGTCTACTGCCGGCGGTCAACTCCACTGCCGCAACAACCATCATCGTCGCCGACGGCTTCAGTTGCCGCGAGCAGATCAATCAGTTGTCGGACCGCGAGGGAATGCACTTCGCAGAGGTGCTGGCCGGCTCACGCGACTAAGCCCCGTTACTGGAATCCTGGTTTTGAAAGGGCACAGCTTTAGCCCCTGAGGGAATGTAATATCCACAAAGATAAGTCAGAGCGGGTGGTAACTTCCCTTCCCCCAGGGGACTTCGACGGCTGTTGAACATTCCGTCGTGACTAAAGTTACCCTGAGCGAACCACTATCCCTGCCGTATACGAAGGGAAGATCTGTCGTCACAGCGTGGCCCTGGGCGTCCACGTTGAATTTTCCTGCCTCCGGCTCGCCGGCGGATACCATTTGGAACGGGATTTCTGTGTTTGCCGGAAGTCCATCGGCAGTGATCAGGACCGCCCTGGCATCGGGCATGGCAAGCCGCACTTCAAGCCGGCATCCTCTATCCGTGTCTTCAAGCGGAAACGGAACCACCGTGCCGGAAATCAGAAGTTCCTTGTCGGTGGAGGCAAGCGCGTACCGGACAGGCTCGCCCCGAGCCGCCTGCATAGCCAGTTGAAGCTCATTGTCTCCAACAAAGTCACTGTCCTCCTGCTCCGGACGGGGCTTGTGCATCATTAAAAGTCCCTTGGCGTTCACATAGACATCGCCGGAAAGAATATGCGGATCCGATCCGATCTTCCAGACCGTCAGCGCATATTTTTTGTTTTCCGGAGCTCCGGGAACGTAAGCGCGGTAGTGCAGAAGGCGCTTCCCGGAAGAGGTCGTCTCATCTGTTTTGAAAAATTGAAAATGCAACCCGGCAGGATTCTTTTCGTTTGGCCGATCCTCGTCCCAGCCCGTCTGCCGCTGAAGCAAATCCCGCACTTCTTCCGTAGACGTTTGCTTTGAGGCTTGGGCAGAAAAAACCGGCGCAAGGGAGGCCAGGCAAAAAAAGGACAGGAAATTCACGAGCACGATGCGGGGGGGATGCACCATGGCACCATTTTGCGCCATTTCCCCCCAGCCCGCAAGTGCCGTTCTGTTAAAAATTCAGCGTAATCTTCGCCGTCAGAGCCCGCGGAGTTACATAGTGTGTCCCGCTGAAGGTGGAAAGAAAGTTATACAGCGCATACTTGTTGGTAACATTGATGGCTGTCATGTCGAAGTTCACCTTATAACGGCTGGCGCGGAAAAGATTGTCCTGGCCTATGGTGAGGTCGAAAAGGTTGCGGGGCGCGATGCGCGGAGGGTTCTTGTCGTCGTTTTCCGTGCCGGGAGCCGGTATGCTGACCAGCGACGACGAGTATTGCGAAGGCGCGCAGGATTGGAAGCCCGCGGTGCGGGTAGCCTTTACGCCATTGCAAGTAAGGCCTGCTTCGGCCTGCTGATCGAAGGTGAGGCCGCTCAGATCGACGGGGGTTGTGGTGTTCGTGGCGAAAGGGACCGCGCCAGCCACCAGACCCGAGTCGTAGCGCCAGTTTCCTCCGGCCCAGGGACCGCGTTTGCCGATCTGGTATTGCAGGTGTGTGGTCTGGTTGAATTTCTCGTCATGGTCGATGCGAAACGGCTGGCCGCCGGTCTGGGGGGCGGCTCCAGCTCCGGCGGATTGCGGCGGGAAGAAGCGGGCGGCCACCGATGAGGCAACAAAGTAGGCGCTGAAGTTATGGACCTCGGGAATATCCGCGCGCAAAGCGTAGCCGGGAATCTTCGAGTTATGCCAGTCGATAGGGAAAAAGATAGGCGTGTTGCCAAGCACGCCGAAGTCAAAGGCATTGTGCGTGTACTTCCAGATGTACTCGCCGCTGAAGACCACCCGCTTCCCGAAGGCCTGCTGAAGGCCGACATGAAACTCATTGCGATAGCCGGGGGCTAGTGTTCCCGAAGCGCCAGGCGTGCAGTTGAGCAGCGGAGACAGAACCGCATTCGTGCATCCGTTGCTGGATAGCACCAGGTTCTCATTGAAAGGCGTTTCCAACGTGCGGGCATAAGAGACGCGCAGCACGGTTGAGCTCGGCTTGATGTTATATGCAATGCCTACGCGCGGTTCCGCCTGATTCGCAACTGCAAGTCCGTTGTAAACGTCTTCGCGCAGGCCGAGATTGAAGAGCCAGTTACCTGTCTTGATCTGGTCTTCTATATAAAGGCCAAGTTCCTTCACGTCTGTGTGGCCGAAGTAACTGTACAAGCTGCCGCCGCGAGTAAGGTCATAAGGCGCAAGTACTGGAAGATAGCTCGGATTCGCTCCGTAAGGGCATAAAGTTTGGTTGGCATAACCGGCTGCCGGATTGCCGCTTGAGTCCAGGCAGGGCGAGTTATAGTATGCATCCACCACGCCCAGACTGTCGTTTTCCCGCAGGAAAGTCTGGCCATATTGCGCTCCGATCTTGATGTTATGGATTCCTTTGACGTAGGATAGGTCAGAGTGAACAGCAGCGTTGGTCAACGTGCGATCCTGCGATATAGACGAGGTTTGCAGGTTAGGCGGTCCGAGATCCGCAAGGGGATTGCCGCTGGGATAGTAGTTATAGTTATCCCGGCGGACAAAAGCCCCCAGGTTGAAAACCATCGTGTTGCCAATAACACGCGTGTACGTGGGAGAAATGTTGTATGTTCCGATCTTGGAGTGCTGGTCGGTGTCGCCTACGTTGCCGAAAGTGGGACTTGCGCTCGTACCGCCGCTCAACACATTCCGCACATTCAGGTTGTCGTAAGAATTAGGCGTCTGAAACCACGAACGGCTGTAGTTCAGGTCCAGGTGGATGGAATCGACCGGAGTGAAGTTATAGTCCACTCGATCGAAGACGTTCTGTTCATTGCCCTTGTCGTGAAATACCGATAACTCCGGCGGATCGAGAAAGCGGCCAGTGTTGAGGCCATCAACCTCGATAAAATTTCCCCACTTCTTGCCGCCATAGGCCAGGTCGAAACCACCGGTCGCGGAACCGAAACTTCCGTAGGAGCTGCTGACGCTGCCTGTCGGCCTGGTAACTCCCTGGCCGGAGCGAGTGGTGGCCACGATCACCAGACTGGTCTTGCCGCCATATTCGGCCGGCGGCGCACCGCTGATAACCTCGATGGATTGAATCGAGTTAGCGGGAATCTGGTTGGAGAAGACCTTGCTCTGCTGGTCGGTAATCGACTGGCCGTCCACGGAAAATGAATTAGATGCGTGATCGCCCAGGCCATGAAAGAGCCCATTTGAATCGGCCGCCACGCCGGGCGTGGAGAGCGTGACCAGCGAGCTGAGCGATGAAGACTGGCTCTCCAACGGCACCTTGGTGAACAGTTCGCTGTCCACGTCCGTGTGGAAGGTGGGATCGGTTTCGATCAGGTCGCCCGAAGACTCCACCGTTACGGTCTGGGAGGCGCCGGCCACCTGAAGAACCAATTTGAGATTGGCTCCCACCACCGAGCGAATCTCGAAACTCCGGCTCAAGGGAGCAAAGCCGTCGGCCGAGACGATCATCCGGTAGGGGTTAAAGGGGATGTTTGAGAAAACGAACTGGCCGGTCGCATCGGTTGACACGGTCCGGTCCAGGCCGCTGATCTCGTTGGTCAGATGAACCGTCGCCCCCGGAATCACGGCGCCGGAGGGGTCAGTGACGGTGCCGCGCACAGCACCGGCGTCGCTACCCTCCGCGGGGGCGTGGAGCGTCGAAAAAATCAAAATAAGACCGAAAAAAATGTTTAAATTTGTGCCGCATTTGAACGGCATAGAAAACCTCCTTAATGATGGCTGAATGATGCGGAACGCTAATGATGGCTGAATGATGCGGAACGCTGGCCGCGGCGCTCGCCGTCACGGCATCCTCTGGGCGAGGGCCATCGTTTCGATTTCAAGATCCGCCTGCGGAAGCGCGCCGGAGTTGCGCCCGAAAAGTACACGGCACAACCGGATTCAGGCTGAAAAGGGAGATCGAAAGAAGCCCTAAAGGCCGACGGGAGGGGGGCGTGTGAAGAGCTTGGGGTGCCAGTGGCGGACGACCGCGTGCGCCTCAACGACCGGAGCACGGGTTCCGATTCTGACCAGGACGACCGCAGCCGCCATAACCGCAACCGGCGCCGCCGAGTGCATCGCGATGCACAGCGAGCAATGGTCGGCATCTGTGTCCAGCGGGTGCATGTGCGCCACCTGGACCACGGCCAACAGCGCCAGCAGGGCCAGACACAGCAATGCGGCTGCCCCGAAAGCGCGTGGCTTTGGGCGGCGACTCCCGCGAAGATCAGGCAGCAACCCTGTCAACAAATCATCCCCTGTTTCAAGGATACACAGTTTTGGACGCGGTTGGGGTCGTCAAGGTTCCAATAAAAGTGATTCCGAAGGCCAAACACAGCAACAAAGAGCATATCCGAGAAAGTTTTGTAGTTTTCTGCTCTATCGCCAGAAAGAAGGTGAAGGGTGAAGCGCGGGACATTGAGGGTGGATGAAAACTATACCGCGTCCGCCGCTCCCTACTCTCGCACGCTGATCCCCAGCGCCTTCATCTTGCGGTAGAGGTGGCTACGCTCCAGGCCAAGCAACTCAGCGGCGCGGCTCATGTTGTTGCGGGATTCATCAATCTTTTTCAGGATGAACTCGCGTTCGTAGGCGTCGCGTGCCTGTTGCAGGGTGGAGAACTCTTCCGTGGAGCGCGTTCCGGCTTTGTGGGTGAGCGGAGGCAGGTGCTTGCGCTCGATGCGTAGCGTGCGGGGATTGAGGATCAGCACCCGCTCGATCACGTTCTTCAGCTCGCGCACGTTGCCGGGCCAATGGTATTGAGCCAGCGCCTCGAGGGCTTCCTCAGCGATCTCCATGCGCGGGCGGCCGTACTGGCGGCCGAATTCGGCGAGAAACTCACGCGCCAGCAGTGGGATGTCCTGCTTGCGCTCGCGCAGAGGCGGCACAAAGAACGGCACAACATTGAGCCGGTAGAAGAGGTCTTCGCGGAAGTTGCCCTTGGCGATCTCCTCTTCGAGGTCTTTATTGGTGGAGGCGATCAGGCGTACGTCCACGTGGATGGGCTGCGTGCCGCCCACCGGAGTAAACTGCTGGTCGTCAAGCGCGGAGAGCATCTTGGATTGCGTCTTGAGGCTCATGTCGCCGACTTCGTCGAGGAAGAGCGTTCCGCCGTCGGCGCGCTCGAGGGTGCCGCGCTGCTCGGGCAGGCCGACGGGCTGGGCGCCGTGCCGGTAGCCGAAGAGCTCAGCCTCAATGTGCGACTCGGGAATGGCGGCGCAGTTCAGCTCAACGAATATCTGATCTCGCCGCAGGCTCTCGGCGTGAATGGCGCGCGCAATCAGCTCCTTGCCGGTGCCCGACTCGCCGTAGATGAGCACGCGGCCGTTGGTGGGCGCCATTAGGCGAATCTGCTGGCGCAGGGCTTTGACGGGGACGCTTTCGCCGGTCAGCACCGAGCCTACGCTGAACTGGCGCTTGAATTCTAGGTTTTCCGCGCGCATCCGGTGGGCTTCCACCGCGTTCTTAAGCACAATGAGCGTGCGCTCCAGCGAGAGCGGCTTTTCCAGGAAGTCGTAAGCGCCTAGCTTGGTGGCCTTGACGGCGGTCTCGATAGTGCCGTGGCCGCTGATGATGACCACTTCGGGCCGTTGCTCGGCTCCCTGGCGGTGAATGTCGCCCAACACGTCGAGGCCGTCGCGGTCGGGCAGCCAGATATCGAGCAGGACCACGTCATAGGGCGCATCTTCCAGCAGCACCAGCGCCTCGGCCGCAGTGGCCGCCGTGGCCACGCCGTAGCCCTCCTCGCGCAGGATTTCTTCGAGCGAAGAGCGAATCTCCGCTTCGTCGTCCACCACCAGAATGTGATTCATCGGAGCGACCCCCCAGGCAAATCAGCAGGTTTGATGGAAGCGGCGAACTCTGTGACGGGCTCCGGCAACGGCTCCATTAGCGGCAGCCGCAGCAGGAAGCGAGCGCCCTTGGGGCTGTTGGCCTCGGCGCGCAGCGAGCCGCCATGCTCCTGTGCAATCTTGGCCGCGATGGAGAGTCCCAGGCCGGTGCCGCGTTGTTTGGTGGAATAAAAAGGCAGAAACAGGCGCTCGCGGATTTCATCGGTGAGGCCGTGGCCGGTGTCGGAGACCTCGACCTCTACCGACGCGCCGTCTTCGCTGAGCGAGCTGCGCAACCCGAGCACACGCAGCAGGCTGCCCTGCATGGCCTCGGCGGCATTGTCGATGAGGTTGGCCAAGGCGCGGCGGATAGCTTCCGGATCGGCCAGGACCAGCGGCAGGCCCGGTTCCAGAGAGCGCTCGATGTTGATGCCGTCTAGCCGGCCTGAGAATAACGCCAGCGCTTCTTCGGCCACTTGATTGATGTCACAGGCGCGCGGCTGCGGCGCGGGAAACTCAGCCAGCGCGGAGAACTGAGCCACCAGCGTGCGCAGCGATCCCACGCAGCCCAGAATCACCTCGCTGCACTTGCGAATCACGGCCGACGAGTCCGGCTGGCCGCGGTCCAAATGTCTTCCGATCCGCTCGGCGGAGAGCGCAATCGGCGTTAACGGATTCTTGATCTCGTGGGCCACCCGTTGCGCCACTTCTTTCCACGCCAACTGCCGCTGCGCCCGCAAAAGTTCAGTCGTGTCCTCGACTACCAGCACCGTTCCAGGCTGGCCGCGTGTCAGTTTAAACCGCGCGCCGGTGATGGCAAGATGCAGGATGCGTCCGCCGACTGGAAGCTCAATCTCCGTGAAGGCGGCGCCCATGCGGTGGCCGCGGCGAATCACGCCGGCCAGATCGTCAGCGCATTCGGCGGGAAACAGAGCTTCGATCTTCTCCCCGTCCAGGCCTACGTCCACACGACGGCCCAGCAGCGCGGCAAAGGCGCGATTGGATTGCAGGACCGTGCCCGCGCCGTCCAGCGTGACGACGCCGGACGGAATTGTTTCGACAATGGTCTCGAGCTCGCGGCGGCGCTCTTCAATGGCCTGATTGGCAGCGGTCAGTTGCGCGGAAGAAGTCTCCGCCAATTGCCGGCTGGCGTCCAGGTCGGCGGCCATGCGGTTGAAGGCCCGCACCAGTTCGCCCATCTCACCGGTGGCGGCCAGCAATACGCGATGGTCGTACTTGCCAGTGGCGATCTCAGCCATCGCCACGGCCAGAGCCTCCACAGGACGGGTGATCTGGTTGGAGAGAAACCGCGCCACCCATACGCTCGAAAAGAAAGCGAGCACGGTAATAACCAGCAAGATGAGGAAGAGTGTGGTGCGAATCTGGTTGCGCTTGTGGAATAGCTTCCAGTACGCAGCCGAGCCGGAGCGAATGCGCATGGCTGGCTGGCTGAGCCCCTGCGGCATGGGCAGTGCCACCACCACCTGCTTGCCCGAAGCGGTTGCCGCCATGCCCAGCGCATATTCCTGGGTGGCGACCTTCATTACCGGCTTATCGCTGCGCCGCGCGGCGGAAAGCAGGCTGGCAGAGAGCGGACCATGGAGCGTAACCGCGTTCCCCTGTTCGGCTTCCTCGGGCCAGGGAATCAAACTGGCCGGACTCGACTCCGGCGGAGCCTGGAAGCTGGCCAGGAGCCGTTGATTTCTGTCATAAACCACCGCAAAGCCGCCGGCCAGCGTAATGCGGCGCGCACTCAACTCATTCCGCAGCGCCGGAAGCGCGCGGTCGGGCGCGCCGGAAACCGCAATCGACTCCGCCTCTACGCGCGCGTTGGCCGTGACATATTGCCCCAGTTCCAGAGCCACCTGCGTGGAGTCGTCGCGCAGCTCGGAGATATTCGGCGAAAACCAGCGGTCCAGCGACCGGTTCATCAATCCATAGCTGAACAAAAACATGAAGACCGCGGGCGCCAGCGCAATGAGCGCCGCGCCCAGCACCATCCGCGAACGCAGCCGCGCTCCCAGCCCGCTGCTGCCCTGACCGGCGTACACCTTGAAGATGTTCCTCAGCAGCAGCACCAGCAACAGCAGCAACAACAGGAACACCAGCACCGTTAGGCCGGTGAAGACGAGCGTCTCCCCGGCGGTCTCGGGATTGAGGAAATTTATATAGAACGAGTAATGCCAGATTCTGATCGGTAAAGTGGGATTGAAGGCTTGGAGCGCGCCCAACAGCACGAATATCAACAGCACCCCGCCCGCTAGCAGAGCAACCGTACGCCGCCGAGGATCGCCGCTGAACGCCATGGGGCGATTATAGAGCCGGCTGGGGTTAAGGGACAGTGGTAGGGGTTGGAATCAGAAAATGTGGCTTGGTGGACAGTTAAACTATTGTAGCTCCATCTTTGCGCCATCCTTTCGGTGCAAGGATGGGAAGCCACAGAAGCCACCATCCAATCTGACAACTGAACTTGAATCTTCCGCAGATAGCGCCTGGCCCGCCCTATCTCCAAACCACGAACTTGAACCAGCCTTCCCATACGTCGGCCCACGCATGGACAATGATATTGGCGCGTAGATTCCCGCGCCACGCGGCCAGCGCTCCAAACAGAACTCCAAGCACGCTGATCACGATCACATTCTTCCAGCCCTGATAGCTGTGAAACAGGCCAAACAGCAATCCCTGCCCCAACACGGCCGCCACAACGCTTCCGCTCAACGCATTGAGCTGCCGTTGCACATAGCCGCGGAAAACCATCTCCTCGCACACTCCCGCGGTGATAGAAGTCGCAATCCAGATCAGGACTTCCAGCAAGCTCTGCGGCAATAAGCTATCGACGGTCTTCGCGCTGCTCGGACCCAGCAGCCAATGAACGCCATAGGCCGCGCCCTCCCACAGCAACCAGAACGGCAGCGCAATCCCCAGGTCCACCGCGACGCTCTTCCACGAGGTCCATCGTCCGCCCGAGAGCGCCCAAAGACTTCCTCCACTGCGATGCACCCCGACCCAGCAGTAGTAAAGCAGCGCCCAATCCATGAAAAGCGCGGTCAAGTAGATGGGAACAGCTTTGCTATGGCTTGTAAGCTGGCCGGGCGCTGCTCCGCCGCCACCACTGGGCGCGTGTTGCGCAAGAAAGCCTAAAACGACCACTCCGGCCCCAATCAACAGGAGGCCCACGAGATGCGCCCAGGAAGCGATCTGCTTCGGTTCCCGGCGTTCCGCCGATTTTTCATCTGCATGAATTTCATTTGCCTGCATGACTCTTCTCCTTGCGAACTTCCGTGGGTCTCTGCTGTTTCTTCGCCAGCTTGCGCAACTCCGCCAGCGTCTCTTCGCCCCAGAGCAAATGCGCCTCCAGCTCCAACTGGCCGAAACGCGCAGCCATTTTCCAGTAAGGCGCGTCGGGATACTGCCGCAGCTTGGCAATCTCCTCCCGTTCGATTCGCTGGAACTCGTGGAGATACGCGCATTCTCTCTTCACCATGCGCTCCACATGCTCGATCGAAATCTCCGCGGAAACCTGCGCGCCGAAGAACAGCTTCAGCAGTAATTCGTTGCGTGCAATCCCCGGTTGCGGCTCGACCGCCAGCCACGCAGCCAGATGCTCCCTTCCCTTCTTTGTGATCGAGTAGATGTGCCGCTCCGGCTTGCCTTTTTGCCGCTCGGCCTTCGCGGTCACAAGCCCCTCGGCCGCAAGGGTTTTCAGGTTGGGATAGATCTGCCCGTAGCTTTCGTTCCAAAAGAAGCCGACCGAAGCGCGAATGGATTGGCCCAGGTCGTAGCCCGACATGGGTGCGACCGTCAGTAGGCCGAGAAGCACTTCCCTGCTCGAACTCGAACGTTTTGCCATAGTTCTAATAGATATATGCCTAATAGAATTATTCTGTCAACTAGAATCTTTGTCCCCCTTGCGCCCTTATACGTTGGTTTGCGATCATGGCTGACGGAGGAAGCGATGAAGAAGGTGCTTCTTGCAATCTTGTTTCTTGCGCCTACGCTGGCATGGGCGGCAAAGCCGAAGCCCGCTGACTACACGATTGCCGTTCATGTGCAGTCCTCGCAATTGGCCGCCGTGTGCCATGACAGCTGGGGTATGTCCAATCCCGGCGGGCTAGGAAAGGCAGCACATTGCGGGACCAAACAACACCTCAAAGCAGTCATCGATGGAAAGAAATACGAACTTGATAGCAAAGACGAGTTAATCGGTTTGCTGCTGACGGGCGATTACAAGGCTAGAATGCTCCCCGACGATCCGCAGGACCAGGACAATCCTATCGGAGCATACGAAATTCACAGCACCTACGAATTCCTGTTTCCGGATGGGAAAACACGCAAATATTTAGTTGTGGGTGAATCGGAATAGGCGCCTAGGAAATTTGGGCCTCTCATCCCGTTCCCTCCAGCGCGGATGGGAAGCCAAAAATCTGAAGCATCTCTCCATACCGGATCACTGCTTCACTAGCGCATACGCCTCGTGAAACGCGCTGAGCTTTTCCACCACCTGCCGGATCTTCTCCGTGGGCGGCAGAATGGTGGTGCGAAAGTGGGCCGTACCCTCCGCCTGGCCGAAGCCCGATCCTGAAACCACGCAGATGCCGGTCTCTTCGAGCAGCGCCATGCAGTATTCTTCATCGGTTTTCCCTGCCGGCAGCGTGATGCGCGGAAAGGCGTACATCGCGCCGGCGATCGGATTGCACGAGATTCCATCGATCTTATTCAATCCCTCCGCCATAAGGGCCGCCCGCATCTTCATCTCTTCCAGAATGGCCGTCTTCTCGCGGTTGTACAGTTTGTATGAGGGATCTCCTGACCGGGGAGGGTGAACCATGGCATACGTGGCCACCTGCCCGGCAAGGTTCGAGCATAGGTTCACCGACTGCAGCTTGAGAATCTGCGCGGCCACGTCCGCGGGCACGTTGCGGCACTCGAAGTAGCCGCCGCGCACGCCGCACTCGCCCAGAAAACCTTTCGAGCAGGAGTGGAAACTGAAGAGCGATACGTCGTCGATCCTCCTGGCGTCGAGAACCCGCGCGAAAGAGACGAACCTGTCGCCGGGCAGGTAGATGTTCTCCTGATAGACCTCGTCTGCCAGCACGGCCAGTCCATGCTCGCGCGCAAAGTCGAGTACCATGGCGATGTTCTTTTCGTCGAGCACAGCCCCGGTGGGATTGCCCGGATTGATGATGCAGATGGCTTTGACCCTTGTCGCCTGGGTGCGGGCCGTGCGCAGGGATTCCTCAAGCATGGAGCGGTTGAGCTTCCAGTGATCGGCCTCGTCCAGGTAGTAGGGAACGATCCGCCCTTCGTAGAGCGTGATAGTTGCGCTATAGAGCGGGTACTGGGGAATGGGAATCATGACGCCGTCCGCGGGACCGGCCAGCAGCAGCTTAAGAATCGTCTGCACGCCTTTGCTGGCGCCGTCGGTGAGGAAGATGGCCTCCGGATCGACGCCCATGCCGTCCCGTTCGCGGATGAATTCGGCCACCGCCTCGCGGATGAAGCGCAGGCCCTTGCTCTCGCTGTAAGCGCCCAATCCGTGCCGGCTGCCCTTGAGAATTGCCTGAGCAGTTTCAACGGCGTCGGCGGGAAAAACGCCCCCGACCAACTCCATCAGCGCGGGATACTCGCAGAGAGCCAGAATCTGGCGCAGCCAAGTGATGGGCTTTTGTCCCAGAGACTGCGGATTGCCGATGTTGCAGTAGATGATCTCCCTGCCCTGCTTCTCCAGCTCCTGCGCCCGCGCGACGATGGGGCCGCGCACGGCGTATTCGGTCGCCAGTACCGCGGCGCCGAGATCTTTCATTTGTATGCTCATGTCCTATCCTTGGCTAAGGCGGGGCAAAGAGGCCCTGGTTTGTAAGAAGATCATCCGCGCTGCCGGGATTTCCTCACTCCCTATTTTATAGCTGCGCGGCAGGCCGGCGAGAAGGCTCGCGCTCGCCGCTCACTTCGCCGCCCAATGGCGCCTCCGGCCGCGCGCCATCGTCTCGTCGAGCCTGGTCTGCTCCTGACAGTAATCCAGGATGTGCATCACGACAGTTTTTGGTTTTCACGGAAGGCGATGTGTGGTCCAATGCTATTGACTCTAAAGCAGGGATTGCGGACAACCGGAAAAGGAAGTGCCTGATAATGGACGTTTATTCGAGATATCCAAATCGCAAGAAGCCAGTGGAACCGCTACGGCTCGGCCCCGATATCGATAAACCGGACCCGGAGAGTCCCCGCGATAAGTCCGAAACTACGGACAAGCAAGAGCCCTGTGGCGAGAAAACAGAGGGGACTAAACTGCCCGTCAGCGGCTACAAGATCATTGAGCCGGAGCCGGATAGTCTCCCCGAAAAGTTCGTGGAAGTGGAACCGCAGCCTCCCATCGCCGAGAGCGCGGTCGCGAAAGAGAAAAAGGCCACCAGCGAACCGCCGATTCCACGGCCGCCATTCTTTGAGTCGTGGATTGAACGGATTCGAAAATTCGCTGAGAATCCAACCAGGGTCTATGCCGCGGGAGGCGTGGGCCTCGGAATCCTGCTGGGAGTCGTAATTGCAGCCGTTTTCTGGCTTACCGGCAACGATGGACAGTACGATTTAGGATCGGCCACCTCCAGCGCGGCCGGACTGAAGGGCCATTTGTTTACCAAATGGGATAAGAAGGTTGAGTACCGCCTGACGCTCGAACCCAGCAACCAGAACCAGCAGACGGGGTTTGCGCTGGCGGTCTCCAATTCACCGCGCCCTCTTTCCATCGAAATCCATCTGCAAGATTCCAAGGGCTTTGTGGTATGCTCCAAGGACATCATACTGAAGTACGATGTCCGGAATGCGGCGGCATTTGCCGCATCCAATCCGGACTCTAAGGCCGGAGTGGCGGAGGCAGACAAATTCTCCAGCAACCGGTTGGCGCAAGAGATCGAAGAAGCACAATTGGAAGCTCAGGAGCCTGAGCGTGAGCTAGGCAAGGATATCTTCCAGAATCAAATCGGGAAGGATGGTCAGATTGCGGCCATTTACGCGCAAGGCGAAATCCCATGCTCAAAGAAAGCCTATCGAAACATTATTTCCTGGAGTTTTTCGCCCAACTTTCCGTCCCTTGCCGAGCAGGAAGAATTGCGAATGCGCCAAGCGGAGGCACAGGCCAACGCGGCGCGGCTGGCCGCTGAGGCACTTGCCTCCCACAAGAAAAAAACTCCTAAACCCGCGATAATGCTATTGCCCTTCTCCATCGAAGGAGACGATACCATTATTGAATTCGACGCCTCCCGCGGAATCTTCGAAACCCGCGGGGGAAAAACTTTCTTTTTCGATAAGAAAGACGGGCAAGGCGCCGACTCCAGATGGCAGGACTATCCCGTCAGCATCCATTACCGGTGCGACCGGGCGTCAAACTGCACAATCACGCACGCGGGCCTGGGCGGCCTGCGCGCCCGGCTGAGGCGATAGCTCAGCCTGTCTTCCTTGCAAGTTGATGAACATTTTGGCCGCAGCGACGGTTCAAACCGGCCATAGATCAACCGGCCGCTGCCGCCCCAAGAGGCTTATTCTGCGTTGTCGATCTGCGCCCGTTGCAGCTTGTCGGAGTAATCGACATACACTGCCTTCCACGTGGTGTAGAAGTCGATAGCTCTCGAGCTTCCCTGGCGGCGTTTCCTGGCTTGTTCCAGGCCTTCTTCGTGTTGAGCCGGGATTATGAGTGGAACTCCACTCCCTGCGCCAGGTGAATTTCACCACCCCAATTGATGGTGCTGGTCTGGCGCCGCATGTAGGCTTTCCAGGAATCCGAACCGGACTCACGGCCTCCGCCGGTCTCCTTTTCGCCGCCGAATGCGCCGCCGATTTCCGCGCCCGAGGTGCCCACATTCACGTTCGCGAGGCCGCAGTCAGACCCCTTGTAGCTGAGGAACTTTTCCGCTTCGGCCATGCTGTCCGTGAAGATGCCTGACGACAGGCCCTGGGGAACCGCATTGTGCAGTGCAATCGCCTCGTCGATGGTCCGATATTTCATCACGTAAAGGATGGGAGCAAAGGTTTCGGTTTGCACAATCTCGGCGTCATTGCGGATTTCGACAATGGCCGGCAGAACGAAGGTCCGCCTGCCAAAGGGCGCCGGTTCGAGGACCTTGCCTCCGTAAAGCACCTTTCCGCCCTGCTGGCAGGCAGCAACCAGTGCTTTCTCGTAGTCCGATACGGCCGTTTCATCGATCAGCGGCCCCATCAGGGTTTTAGGATCGAGTGGATCGCCAATTCTCACT
>JBAVYF010000603.1:0-6939 GCA_049698655.1 Occallatibacter sp.
CGGCCGCAGCGTCGCCCAGCGGGACATAGCGTTGTTTTTGCCCCTTGCCGCGAATCAGCATCGCTTCGTTGGCCCAGTGAATGTCTTCGAGGTTCAGCCCGGTCAGCTCCGCGTTGCGAATGCCGCATCCGTAGAGCAACTCCAGAATCGCCGTGTCGCGCGTCGGCCAACTGGCCGCATCAGCGCCCACCGAATCCACCACGCGGTTCATCTGTTCGATCGAAGGCACGCGCGGCAAGTGCTTCGGCAGTTTCGGCGTGGCCACCAGCGAGGCGACATTCTGCTCCAGGCGTCCGGTGCGCGCCAGCCACTTGAACCAACTGCGAATCGCCGCCAGCGCCCGCGCCGCCGAGGCCTTCGCGAGCCCGCGGTCATAGAGTGTGCCCAGGTAAGCGCGGATGTCCGTGTGCTCGATCAGCTCCACGCTCGGTTCCTTGCCGTATCGTTTGCCAATCCAGGCCGCAAATCCGTGCAGCTCGCGCTGATATGCGCGCAGCGTATGCGCCGATGAGCCGCGCTCATTGACCAGCACGCGAAGATAGTCGGCCACCAGCGAATCCAGCGTGGCAACAACGCCCGGCACCGGCAGGGAAACGGAAGGGGCGCTCATGCCCTCTCCTCGCTCGAATGATCGTTGTCCGTTTGGCAGGTTGGAACGGTGCTCGAAACCAGGTGCAGGCCGCCACGCCCAGCCCTGCGCGCGGAAGCGCCTGCAGCGGGATGTTCCACAGGCTCTGCCCGCTGTCGCGTGGCGCGCGGATGGTGCTGGCGATGCACATCCTTCAGCCGCCCCAGCGCCAGGTGCGTATAGACCTGCGTGGTGGAGATGTCAGCGTGGCCTAGCAATAACTGCACACTGCGCAGATCGGCGCCGTGTTCCACCATGTGAGTTGCGCAACTATGACGCAGCCGGTGCGGGCTGGCGGTCGAGTTGGCCGTTTTTACCACGTGCCAGATCCATTGCCGTGTCAGCGGCATCCCGCGAAGAGAGAGAAAGAGCCGCGTGGCGTCCTGCCTTGCCGCATGAGCCTTGCGCGCCGAGCTGATCCGAGCTAGATGCGGCCGCCCCAGCAATAGATAAATCTCCAGTGCCTCCAGAGCGGCTCGCCCCAGCGGCACAATGCGCTCCTTGTCGCCCTTGCCGCGCACCTGCACACGCCCCAGGTCCAGCGCCAGGTCGCTCGTTGATAGCGCCGTGACCTCAGAGACGCGCAACCCGCCTCCGTAGAGCAGCTCCAGAATCGCCCGGTCGCGCAAGGCTGTGGCTCGCGCTTGCGGATGCTCGGCGTTCAGGCACGCCCGCTCCAGCATCTCCGCCACCTCCGGTTCAGCCAGCGACTTGGGCAGCACTTTCCACGCTTTGGGTGACTCGATCTTTACGGTAGGGTCGTGATGAATGCGCCGGTCCAACAAGAGCCACTTGTAAAAACCGCGCAGACAGCTCAGCTTGCGCGCCGCCGAACGCTGGTCGATGCCGTGGCCGCGCAGATGCTCGAGAAAAGCCGCCACATCCTGCTGCGCTGCCGTCAATAGCACGCCGTTCCGCTTTTCGATGAACTCGGCAAAGGTCTTCAAGTCGCCGTCGTAGGCCTCGCAGGTCAACGGCCGCAGACCTTTTTCCACGCTCAGATAGGCTTGGTAGTCCTTCAACAGCGATAGATTGCGCGAGGTCTCCACACCTCCGATTATCCGCGCCTTATGCTGCCTCCGCCGCCGCCGCACACGCTGTCGAACCTCGTTCATCATGGACTCAACTTTGGCAACACCGCACTCCAGTGCCAATCCTGGAAGGTTTCGCCATTTGGTCGTCGGCATCAGATAGCACGCCCTTGGCCGGACGGAGTATAAAGCTGGAATGGGGGCCTCGGCAGCAATTGAGATCGACGCATGGCTGCGCGAGGGCGGCTTGGTGGTCGCTGCCAGCGACCGCGCCGCGCGCGCCCTTGCCGCCGCCTTCCATCGTGCCCGCATGGCCGAGGGTCTCGCCGCGTGGCCCGCGCCCAACATCACTGATTGGAAGAGTTTTGCCTGCGCCGCCTGGAACAAGCGCGGCAATGATGCCCACCTTCTGCTCAATCCCGCGCAGGAAGAAGCTCTCTGGGTGGGCATCGCCGACAAGGACCAGTCTCTGGCCACACTCCTCGAAGGTCCTCGCCATCGCCTTGCTGCCCTGGCCATGGAGGCTCACGAACTGCTTTGTTCGTATGCACCCAAGTTCCTGCGTCCGTCAACCCGCGCCGCCTGGCAGCTGGACGCGGCGGCCTTCAGCGGTTGGCTTGCGGTATTTGACGAAGTCTGCCGCTCCGGCAACCTGCTCAGCCCAGGCCGTCTGCCGTACGAGCTGATTTCGCTTCTCAAAACGGACTCGACCGAACGTCCGCCGCTGCTCCTAGCCGGATTTGACCGCATCCTGCCCGTGCAGTGCAGCCTCTTCGACGCATGGGGCGAGTGGCACGAAGCTGTCAGGGGCGAGCCTGCCGGCGAAATCCATTTCCATGCCGCCACCGACGCCCAGGCCGAACTCGCCGCCTGCGCAATCTGGTGTGGCAGCCAACTCGCCACCAACCCCAACGCTCGTCTGCTGGTCGTCGCCCAGGCCGCCAGCGCGCGCCGTGGCGAGATCGAGCGCGCATTCCTCCGGCACGCCGGCACGGCCGCGGCCCCAACCTTCGAGTTCTCGCTCGGAATCCCGCTCAGCCAGGTTGCGCTGGCCCGGGCGGCGCTCCTTCTGCTGCGCTGGCTCGACGGTTCGCTTGCCGAACAGGAACTCGACTGGTTGCTTTCCACCGGCCACGCCGCCGCCAACGCGCAGGAGTCAGCGGCGCTTGCTTCTTACATGCGCACCTTGCGCCGCTTCAGCCTGGAACGAACTCATTGGACCCTGGCAGCCTTCCTCGGCCAGCGGTGCGCCTCGGAGCTGCTTCCAACCCCTTGGGTCGAGCGCATCAGCGCAGCCCAACGCCTTTTGGCAGACTTCGCGCGCCGCCCACAAAGCCCCCTCGTCTGGGCGGAGCTGGTTCCACGTCTGCTGGTCGATCTCCACTTTGCCGCCGCCCGCTCGCTCTCCAGCGCCGAGTACCAGACCGTCCGCCGCTGGCAGCAGACCGTGGAGAGCTGCGGCTCGCTGGGCTTCGATGGCCGTCGCATCAGCTGGGCTGATTTCCTCTCCCAACTGGACCGTACTCTCGACGAGACCCTTTTCGCTCCTGAGTCCCGCAACGCACCCATTCAGATCGCCGGCCCTGCCGAGTCGGCTGGCCTCACCGCCGACGCCGTCTGGTTCCTGGGAGCCGATGAAGACGCCTGGCCCGCGGGTGGCTCGACGCATCCGCTGCTGCCCATCGAGGTTCAACGCGAGACCAAAATGCCCCACGCCACTCCCCTGCTCGATTGGGAGCTGGCCGAAGCAATCACCAACCGTCTTCTGTCCGCCGGCACGCAAGCCCACTTCAGCTATGCGAAACAAATCGAGGCCACCGAAGCCCGCCCCTCGCGCCTGATTGTCCAACTTGCCGGAGAGGCGCAGGAGTTAACACCGGATCTGAAAGCGCCATCAAGCCAGGGTCCGCTTACCGTCTCGTTCCAGGACCGCAGCCGCATCCCCTTCCCTCCGGGCAAGGTCGCGGGAGGCGTCGACGTTCTCACCGCGCAGTCGCAATGTCCCTTCAAGGCCTTCGCCACCGCGCGCCTCGCCGCGCAAGGCTGGGAATTAGCTGAGGCTGGCCTGACCGCCAAGCAGCGCGGCAACCTGCTGCACGCCGTGCTCCACGCTATATGGGCCGGGGCACCGGAGGGCATTCGGACCTATTCGGAACTCCTGAGCCAGACCGACCGGGAGGCTTTTGTTGCGGGCCACGTCCAGCGCGCGCTGGCGCGGGAGCTGCGTCCGCATCAACGCGAACTGATGCCCCGCCGCTATCTGGAGCTGGAAGAGCAGCGGCTGACCGAGCTGGTCACCAAATGGTTGGAATATGAGGTTACCCGCGTCACATTCGAGGTCGCTGACACCGAGGTCAAGCGCACCATTCACATCGACGGACTAACCCTGGACCTCCGCCTGGACCGCATTGACCGCCTCAACGACGGCTCCCTGCTGGTCATCGACTACAAATCCGGCAACGTCTCTCCCAACTCGTGGGATCTGCCTCGCCCCGACGACGTGCAACTTCCGCTCTATGCCGGCTTTGCGCTTGACCGCGAGCGTGAAGTGCTCGGCGGGCTGGTCTTCGCCAGGGTGCGCGCCGGAGATCAGGATTTTGTCGGGCAGGTCTTCGAACCTGCGGCTACTCTCTTTGACAGCCTCAAGGGAACAAGTTCCCTCGCGAAGAACAGGCTTACCGTCGAACAACTCCAAAAATGGCGCATCTGCATCGAACAGCTAGCCAGAGATTTTCTCGGCGGGCGCGCCGAGGTAGATCCGCGCGATCCCCCCAAGACCTGCGAGCGCTGCGGCCTGCAAACCCTCTGCCGCATTCAGGAGCGCGAGGAGCTGCCGGACGAAGAGGACGAGCCGGATAGCGAGGAGGCCGGCGATGAATAAGCCAGCGGCCCAATCCCCGCCTCCCGATCAGATCGAGCGGCAGCGCGCCCTCAACCCCGCCCAGTCCTTTCTCGTACAGGCCCCCGCCGGCTCAGGCAAGACCGACCTGCTGGCTCGCCGCTTCCTCCGTCTGCTGGGCGAAGTGGATGAGCCCGGCGAGGTAGTCGCGATTACCTTCACCAACGCCGCCGCCGCCGAGATGCGTCACCGCATCCTCGCTGAGCTGGAAAAGGCCGCCACCATCCATGCTCTGGATGCTGATGAGTTTTCGATGAACGCCCTCGCTCATCGCGCCCTGGAACACTCCCAGGCTCTCGGCTGGAAGCTGCTCGACCTGCCCGCCCAGCTTCGCGTACGCACTATCGACTCGTTCTGCCGCGAACTGGCCTTGCAGCAGCCGCTGCTCTCCGGCTTCGGAGGCGGCCTGAACATTGCCGAGCAGCCTGACGAACTCTATCGCCGCGCTGCCCGTGAAACCCTCAGGAAAATCGACCAGAACGACTCGGAACTGGGCGCGGCCATCGAGAAGTTATTGCTGTGGCGCGACAACGGCTGGCAGGAGATGGAAGAGCTGCTGATCGAGATGCTCGGCAGCCGCGATCGCTGGATGCACGACTTCGTTCTCGAACGCGAGAAGGATTGGGAGGCGCTCCGCGAGCGGCTGGAACGGCCTTTTGCAACTGGCGTGCGTACCGCGCTCATCAAGCTGAGCCGGCTTCTCGACCAGGTTCCCGGCGCGCGCGACGAAGCGCTGGAGCTGGCGCGGTTTGCCTGCGAAGAGCCGGGCGCAAACTCGCCCTGGGAGTTGGCTGAATCTACAGAAATCCCCTCCGCGCCATTCTCGGACGGACTCGAATCTGCCCGAGATCTCCTCTCTTCGCTCTCCGACTTCCTGCTAACGCAGAAAGGAACCTGGCGTTCGGAGAAAGGCTTGAAAGTAACGGACGGTTTCCCGCCCACCCAGCGTGGTCGCGCCGGCAAAGCCAGGTTCGCCTCGCTGCTTGCCGCTCTGGCCGCCGTTCCTGGCTTCGAAGCCTCGCTCGCCGCCGTTCCCGCCCTGCCTTCCGTCCGCTACACCGAAGAAGAATGGGAGATCGTGAAGGCCTGCTTCAGGCTGTTGCGCGAGGCAGCGGGCGAACTGCAAATCGCCTTTGCCGAGGCCGGAGCCGTGGACTTCATCGAGGTTGCGCAGATAGCCCAGCGCGTGCTCAAAGGCGACGACGGCCTGCCCACCGACGCGGCACTGGCCGTATCCGACGGCATCCGCCACCTGTTGGTCGATGAGTTCCAGGACACCAGCCGCCGCCAGCATCAGTTGCTCTCCAGCCTTATTGCCGCCTGGCCTGAGCGAGCGGGCCGCACCTGCTTTGTGGTCGGCGATCCCATGCAGTCCATCTACTTCTTTCGTGACGCCGACGCGGAGCTCTTCCCGCGCGTGAAAGCTCTTGGTCTCGAAATCCCTCACGACCAGCCATTGCTCTTTGACTTCGTTCCCCTCAAGGCCAACTTCCGCTCCGCGCGCACCCTGGTCAAACGGCTTAACTATGGCCTTGGAAAGGTCTTCGAAATTAACGATGGCAGCGATGTCTCCTTTTCGTCTGCTTATCCTGCGCGCAACGAAGAGCAAGGCCACCGGGCAAGCTTCACGTACCCACGATTTCAGCTGCATCTTGAATTCGTGAACCGGACAAAGCGCGGCAATTCCGCCGATCCCCGGGCCTCGCATCAAAACGATGCCACCCGCGAAGCGCAGATCGAAGAAATCGTCGCCCTGATTGGCAACTACACGGATCGCATCAAACAGGCAAAGGCAAGCCGGGAGAAATACCGCATCGCAGTCCTGGGCCGCGCCAGGAACCACCTCGTCCCTATCGCCCTGGCCCTGCGCAAGGCCAACGAAGAGGCCAGGCGAGAGAACAGGCAAACGATCCCCTTCCGCGCCGTCGAACTCGAACAGCTCTCAACCCGCCCCGAAATCCTCGACGCCCTTGCCTTGGCCCGCGCCCTGCTCAATCCTCAGGACCGCGTGGCCTGGCTGGGCGTCTTGCGCGCCCCCTGGTGCGGCCTTTCGCTCGACGACCTGCACCTTCTGGCCAGCAATGACGATCCTCAGTCTCGTCCTCGGCCTTTGCCGGAGTTGATTGCCGAGCGGCGGACGCTTCTCAGCGAAGCCAGCCGCCTGGCAGCCGGACGGGTACTCGACACACTTGCTTCAGCACCTGCTCTTCGTGCAGCCCAACCCACGGCCTCGCTGGGAACCTGGCTTGAGAAAGTCTGGCTGCTGCTGGGCGGTCAGGCATGTGTGGATCAAACCGCCCGCGCCAACCTCAACCTTCTCTGGAGTTGCCTCGACCGTCTTCCCGGCGGCGAACCGGATCTGCTCGGCCCCGGCCTTGACG